>NZ_JBFRVM010000257.1:0-5273 GCF_041475145.1 Vibrio sp. 10N.222.49.A3 | reverse complement strand
CAGATATACCAGACCTTGAATGAGTTTGAAGAGATACTTTTAGATTAGCTTTCCGAATTATTTTGCCTTCAGTTTTTTAAAAACTGAAAGTAAAAGCAAAATTTGCTTGGCGACCATAGCATTGTGGACCCACCTGATTCCATGCCGAACTCAGAAGTGAAACACAATAGCGCCGATGGTAGTGTGGGGCTTCCCCATGTGAGAGTAGGACATCGCCAGGCTTTAAATTTTTAGAGTCGTTTTTAAACGGTTCTAGAACTGCTGATATAGCTCAGCCCGGTAGAGCGCACCCTTGGTAAGGGTGAGGTCCCCAGTTCGAGTCTGGGTATCAGCACCACTATTTAGTTGATTCGATTTATCGAGTTAACAACAGAATTTGTTTGACGACCATAGCATTGTGGACCCACCTGATTCCATGCCGAACTCAGAAGTGAAACACAATAGCGCCGATGGTAGTGTGGGGCTTCCCCATGTGAGAGTAGGACATCGTCAGGCTTAAATTGCATTATGCTGAATAGACACTGCGGAGTGGTAGTTCAGTTGGTTAGAATACCGGCCTGTCACGCCGGGGGTCGCGGGTTCGAGTCCCGTCCACTCCGCCACTTATTAGAAAGCCTAGTCTTATGACTAGGCTTTCGTCGTTTCTGGATACGATAATTTTGTCTTCGAGCAACGAGTCCCGGTCGCCTGCGACCCCAAGCACTCCACCATTTATAAGAAGTCTCGCTAGAAATCGCGGGGCTTTTTGCATCTAAATTATAGTGTTCACCCTTCCATTGAATGACTTTTACACAAGGTTTGCGCGTAACCCATGACTCCTAGTTAACGTGTCCCATTATTCTGTTATTTATTAGAAAGTCTAACTCTACGATTAGAGTCTTTTTATTTGTATTTTCTACACCAGTTGTTATTTGAAACGAGCACGCGTTTCACAAACGCATATAGCTTTAAGCTTAGCACTCAAATACTCGAGCTATGCGACGTTGTAAGTCAGGTTAATGAGACTGTTCTGACTCAGCTGTATCCATTCAATATCGAAGTTATATAAGGCTTACAACTCATCCTATGTGCCCTGCGTTCGCAGATGTTTGCTTTATCAAGCGAGTGCACTTTAGTATTAGTTAACAGCCCTTCGTCTACGATACCTGACTTCTATTTTTCTCTGTGAATCTAGAGGGTACTTCTGATGTGTAATTAGGAATCGATCATGGATGTTTCTGCTAAGAGCGCTATAGCCCTTAATGAGGTGACTTCATCCTCTTGTTATTCATTAAGCTTAAACCACTCTTAATTGTATTGAGCACCCTGTTTGAAAAGTATCTCAAAGGGGAATTGGACTATATTTCAGGTTGAAGGAGAAAGTCGCTAGATTAAGGGCCCAAATTGGTGCCGGTGGGATACATATGCTAAGAAATAGAGAATTTCTCGTATTCGTGCAGTGATATTTATTATCCAATCAGATCGAGACTCTCTGGCTCTAGGTTCAGGTATCTTAGGAGATGTTTAACCGGTCTCTTTTCTACTCTGATGTGTTTGTTGACTCGATATGAATTAGTTATGTTGACCACTTTACTCTGAACATATTGATTTCTTGCTGGTTAATTCAAGCTATGTTTTGGCTATTGCGACTAATATTAAGCTAGAAGGGCGTTATCGTTCACTTAGTAAGAATAGACTCAAAAAAAGATCATCGGGTGATATTTTAGTGATTATTTTAACAAATAGATAAAGCCTTAAAAGCTAATGGGGCGAACTATGAAATTAAGCTTTAACTTTGAAGATGCCAGTCAGATCTTTGTAGGATCTTTTGCTTTGGCTGTACCGATTTCTTTTTCCGAAGAAGCCTGGAAGTTAGGGGAGACTTTGCCTACTGCTAATCTGTTGCTGCTATTTTTATTATCAGCTGTGTTCTTAGGCTTTTATACTTATGAAAGTGTCTTTCAAAAAAATGTTGTTGCGCGCATGCCGGTGTTTATTTTCAGAATTGTTATTGCTTATGCTATGACGGCGTTGGTAGTTGCTTTGGTCCTGACATGTTTGGATAAGTTGCCTCTATTAAGCGATCCAATAGTCTCGTTTAAACGTGTCATTGTTATATCAATGCCCGCGTCTATGGGGGCTATTATAGTGGATAGTTTCGATAAAGAGTGAAACCGTATATCACCCAGGTTAAGTCATCAACAGAGCCATTCTAGCGCTTATTTGGTTCACTCTTAGATAACCAAGTAGCAAGCTCGCTAGAAAGGTTTCGACATGTCGTTGGGTGATTAAAGCTAAATCAAAAGAGTAAGGCCTAATTGTTTTACAAGAAAATTAAGACTGAGAGTTTCTGTACTGAATGAGCGATTAGAAAGGTGAGGGAGATGGAGGCACGCTAGGATCTTTAGATGCAAAAAAGCCGCATCAATGATGCGGCTTTCTTTAATTGGCTCCCCTTGCAAGACTTGAACTTGCGACATACGGATTAACAGTCCGCCGTTCTACCAACTGAACTAAAGGGGAATTGATTGTTTTATCTCTAATCAAGAGAATGGTGCCGACTACCGGAATCGAACTGGTGACCTACTGATTACAAGTCAGTTGCTCTACCTACTGAGCTAAGTCGGCATCATGTATCAAGAAGCTTACGCTTAATGATTAACTTGGCTCCCCTTGCAAGACTTGAACTTGCGACATACGGATTAACAGTCCGCCGTTCTACCAACTGAACTAAAGGGGAATTATTCTTAAAGCTTTAAAGAAATGGTGCCGACTACCGGAGTCGAACTGGTGACCTACTGATTACAAGTCAGTTGCTCTACCTACTGAGCTAAGTCGGCACATGATATTTCTTTGTGCTTTACTGTTGTTGTCAAGGACACCAACAAATAAATTGTGGTGCCCGGAGGCGGAATCGAACCACCGACACGAGGATTTTCAATCCTCTGCTCTACCGACTGAGCTATCCGGGCGACGAGGTGTATTAAACGTGTTTTCGCGTTCTGGGTCAACATTAAATTGCAAAAAAAGTATTGTTTGATGTTTTTCTATACTTAGTGGGTTGTTTTTGTTCGTTTGGGTAGAAAAACCTAGGTCTAGCATGCCTTAAAAGATGGCAAAACTACGGTTAACTGCTTTGAATGAGCGCTGAAATAAAAAAAGCACGTATGAAAACGTGCTTTTATATTAAAGGTTTTTCTCGAGAGTTTAGTGTTTTACTTCAAACCTATTTACCCAAGTCTCTAATTCGTTAGAAAGAGAAGCTAAAGTTTGAGTACTGTTATGGCTTTCCGTTACGACATCGCTCAGTTGGTTGCCACTTTCTTCAATCATATTGATACGCTTCGATATATCATCGCTTACCTGGGTCTGTTCAGCGGCTGCTGTTGCGATTTGATGGCTCATTGATGATATAGACTCTAATGCAATCACAATCTGTTGTAGCGCTTCAGAGGCATTCTGAGACTCTGCTACAGTACTTTCACTCGTTGCCGCACACACATTCATTGTTTGAATGGCGTTACGGGAACCTTCTTGAAGATTATTGATCATTAACTGAATCTCTTTGGTGCTCGATTGCGTTCGACCAGCAAGATTACGTACCTCATCCGCCACTACTGCAAATCCACGACCTTGTTCACCCGCTCGCGCAGCCTCAATAGCAGCGTTAAGTGCTAACAGGTTAGTTTGCTCTGCAATATCGCCTATAACGTCCAATACCTTAACAATATTGTTTACGTCGTTGTCTAGGTTAGCAACAGCTTCACTGGCTGTACCTAATTGTCCTGCTAGGCCTTGAATATTATCTACTGTGTTGTGGATTAGGAGCTGAGTATGTTGGCTTTGTTTGTCTGCCTCGTCGGTGTTACGAGCTGTATCGCCAGCTGAATCGGCAACATTATTTGCTGAAGACGCCATCTCAGTCATTGCGGTTGCGATCATTTCAGTTGATTGTTGCTGAGTTTCAGTAAGTTGAGCGATAGAACCTGCACGATCTTCCACGCGCTGTAATTCGCCTCTTAACGCTAGCATTGAAGAGTTGAGGTTTGATACTAACTCTGCCAGTGATTGACTCATTTGTTGTACAGCGTGATAGATACTGCCTTGCTCAGCTTGAGTCTCAAACGATGTTTGGATTTTTCCTTCTGCGACAGCTTGTACTGCTTCTCTTACGTCTTTGGGTTCACCGCCAAGTAGCGATAGCATACGTTTAATTGAGATAATCAAGCTTGAAAGAATGACACCAGCAATAGCCAAACATAAAATCAGTTGCCATTGTGCTGTTGACCAAAACCTTGCGTTGACTTCATTGAAGCCGATACCTGTACCTACGACCCAACCCCAATGAGGTGTTTTTTCTGCGATGGACAGTTTTTCTTCAATGCTTCCGTCGGGGAGTTTTTGTGTCCAGGTGTATTCGACTATTTGTCCTGTTCTATTGCCAAGTGCTCGCTGAATAAGTTGGCCAACGCTATTTCCATCGCCATCTTTAAAATCATTAAAGCTGGTTCCGTGTAGTTGCGGATCTAAAGGTGTTACGACAAAAGTCATATCTTCATCAGCAACATATACATATTCATTGTCTTTATAGATATTGTTGCGCAGTAGGCGAGTGGCCAGCTGTTTGGCTTGTTGTTCTTCTAGAGTGCCATCAATAGCCATTTTTTCGACTTCAGTAAGAATGCTGTATGCACTTTTAAATAGCTCTGTCAGGCGAGCTTTGTTGTCTATGTTGCTAGCAACTCTTAAGGTCCATAAACCTGTAGCCGTAAGTGCGAGCAAGGCAATCAAAATGATGCCTGATAATAAATAAGCTTGCGTTTTTAATTTCATATTTCCCCGTGCAGCGATCTAATAATAAGTATGGTGTATCATTCACGAATCTTAAGCTAAGTCGTGTAGTGCAGGTATCAGAAAGGTATCAAAACATGATGAAGATTAAATTTACGAAGAAAAAAAAGTTCCCAGAAGAACATTTTTCGCTGTCAAATGAATAAACAGAGGCAAGAGCAATTACTCTATTGAGGGTGGCGGACGTAGTCCATTTACTAGAAGATCAAGATTTAATGTTGAACTGATGTGTTATTGAATTACGTTACTTTTATTCAAACGAAAAAAAGCCAAGTCTCTCGACTTGGCTTTCTTGAATGTGGCTCCCCTTGCAAGACTTGAACTTGCGACATACGGATTAACAGTCCGCCGTTCTACCAACTGAACTAAAGGGGAATTACTTGTCTCAACATCAGGTCTATAGAGACCATCATTTGTTAAGAAGCAAATAATGGTGCCTCGAG
>NZ_JBFRVM010000256.1:0-1249 GCF_041475145.1 Vibrio sp. 10N.222.49.A3 | reverse complement strand
ACATCCGTGTCGGTTTGATGAAACAGAGTGAGTTAGGCAAAGAGAACGTCGTCGCAACCCGGCTACGCTCAATCGGCGCCACGGGTGAAGAGCTCACTACCATGATGCCGTATCAAAAAGGCTTGATATTGAGCACCAGACCCGGTGAGTACGCGACAATCACTCACGTTGACTCAGAGCATGGCGTGGTGACACTTCAAGACGCAGCGACAGGTAAGACTAGGCCATTCTTACCGCGCAACCGTGACCACCGCTTCACCACCCTGTTCTCTACGTCAGAAAAACCACTCTCAACGGGCGATAAAATCATCACCCGTTTTACCGATAAAGAGCGCAGTATCAAAGCCAACGTGGAGTACCGCATCACGCAAGCGACTACAGACCGTGTTATCGCTCAATCTAAGACAGGACAAACACTCAACCTTAACCCTAATGCGCTTAAAGACGGGCACTGGGACTACGCTTACAGTCGAACCGCAGACATGGCGCAAGGGTCCACCTATCAACACGTCATTAGCGCGATACAAAGCAAAGGCGCACTGACCAACTTAAGACGCGCCGGTATCGATGTGACTCGTGCCAGTCAGCACATTCGGCTCTATACCGACAACACAAAACAATTGGTCAAAAGCTGGCTTTCTAAAGAGAGCCATAAAGCCAGTGCGATAGAAACCCTCAACCAAATTCCACCCAAAGACACCACCTACTTTAACCGTAATGCACTCCCTCATGAGGACGTCCGGTTCCAAAATAAAAGCGGTGACTTTGACTACAACACATTTAGGGAGCACATCAATACGCAGCTACCAAAATACACCGAAAGCCTCGCCATTCAGTTATTAGGCCAGCCGAATCAATCCAAATCAGACCGGGATTATTTAACCTTTGGTATTGGAAAATCGGCCATTAAAGTCACCTTAACTGGAGAGCATCGCGGGTATTTCAAAGACTACACCACAGGCGAAAAAGGCGCATTGATTAACCTAATCATGAGTCATAAGGAAATGAATTATAAAGCCGCGATGAATGAAGCGCACAAGATGATCAACGAACCGGAAAAATATCAACTGGAGGAAAACAGTAAACACGACAAATTACTGAGCACCACCCCAAGGCATATTGCGCAGTTTGAAGAACGGGCTAAGGATTATATCAATCAAAGCTTACCGATGGATAACACACTGGCCCAAACGTACTTAAACAAGCTCGGTGTCAATAACATTGAAAATAACCAGGTTAAGTTCCACCC
>NZ_JBFRVM010000255.1:0-25674 GCF_041475145.1 Vibrio sp. 10N.222.49.A3 | reverse complement strand
TTTAACTGATCGGCATTAAGCCTCAGGCTCCTTTTTTCGTATCAGTCATTTCAAAAAACCACAGCTCTAAGATGGTAGCAAACTCACAATCCGACTCCTGAAAAACACATATCCCTGATATTAATAACAAAATCAAGTAAGGTGATTCATCATTTAACGCATTGGATTCTAAAACTATGGATTGGTTGATTCTATTCTTGTCAGGTGTGATTGGTGGCGTGTTGAATTCCATCGCAGGAGGAGGCAGCTTCATCACCTTCCCCGCTTTGTTATTCGCAGGCGTCCCTCCGATTGCGGCCAACGCGACCAATACCTTTGCTTCATGCGCTGGTTACATCAGTGGTGCTTACGCACTGCGCCATGAAATCCAATCTGGCACCAAACAACTCAAACTCGTTGTCGGGCTATGTATAATTGGCGGCGGCATTGGTGCATTTTTACTACTACACACGCCAGAAGCGCTATTTACCCAATCCGTCCCTTGGTTATTACTGTTCGCCGCTCTACTTTTTACCTTTGGTGGCACACTCAATAAATGGCTAAAGAAAGTAACCGCTAAACATAAGCACGCCACCAGCGCAGGCACGTTCTTTTCAGCCTTATTACTTTTGATCGTGTGTGTTTATGGTGGTTATTTTAATGCAGGCTTAGGCATTGTGACATTGAGCTACTTGGCACTGGCAGGGTATACCAATATCAACGTGATGAATGGCATCAAATTGTTGGTATCGGCATGCGCATCACTCGCGGCAATCGTGTTCTTTGTTGTGAATGGTTCGATTGATTGGCCGTCAGGCATGGCCGTTTTGTTTGGGACATTGGTCGGTGGTTACTATTCAGCAAAAGTCTCTCGTCGTATCCCACAACAATATGTTCGCACCACAGTGATCATTGCGAGCTTTTTGATCACCGCTTACTTCTTCTATGCTAACTAGGTTCTATACCAACTAGCTTTTACTCGAACTACTTCGTGCTGCAATCACGGTTTTCGTTAGCAAAACACAACGTAAATCGTTAAGCATTGAAGAGGTGTCAAAGAAACCTTAAATCTATCATGGGTTATTTTATGAACCATAAAATAACCAAGCCAAAATGTGTGAGACGAGCCCTTTAATTAGCAAATTTGATAACAATTTAGACTGTTTTTTAGCCTTTATTTTGCCAAAGGTGGGATAATTCTCCTGTCGAAAGTGAGACTTCATTAGGAGGCGTTATGAACATTAAACTAGGTCATGTCATGTCATCAAGTCGACTCATTTGCTTTGTCGCTTTTCTTGCTGCCACATTCGCGTGGATTCTAAAAATGCCCGCTCTGTTTTCTGTGTCAGCGCTATTCTTATTGATCAGCGCTATTGTCTATGGCGTTGACCTTTGGAAGAATCAAAGAAAGAACCGCGAAGCTTAAGGCGAACGACTAAAGCGACACGCATTAAAAAAGGAGCACTTAGGCTCCTTTTGTATTTTATGCTTATCGCTTTAGCTGATTAGGCTATTTCGACGGCTTATCTAGCGACGCCTTTTTATTAGCGAAAGCCTTACTTAACGATACCTTTCGATTAACGACGCTTTGCTAACGACGCATTTCTATTAACGGCGAAAGTTACGACCGTTGCCGCCACGACGCTCTTTAAATGCAGACGCCGCTTTAGCTTGTGATGCTAGAATCGATTCAACCGTTAATTCCATTGGCTCACGAGGCTCTAACCCGTGACGGAATGTACGTGAACGCGGAGGCATCTGGTATTCGATATCAGAAGCTTTAGGCATGCGCTTGAAACGGTAAAGGTAGAAATTCTCTACTTTCTCACGAGCCCACTCTGTTTTCTTCAAGTATTTAACGGCACTTGCTACTGTCGGCTTAGTGTTAAAGCAGTTCATGCGCATTGCTGCATCCAAAATTTCCCAACCGTAATGATCCACTAATTCGTTGATCATAGTTTCAAGCTTTAAGCCATGCAGTGGGTTGTTTTGTTGCAGTTCGATTCTTTCTTCTTCAGTCATAACATTACCTTTTCCAAGGCAACTAAAGGCCTTGAATTTACTCTAGAACACCGTCATCACTGACCGCTTCTAGCTCAATCATTTGGGCATATCATCCATTGCCCTTATCTATGCCTTTATGATGGCATAAAGCATGCTCGTTATCCTATTTATCTTTCAATTTAATTTTAATATGGTCACTTACCATCCTGATGTTGCGTGTAATACAGCCGCCCCTACTAAAAAGGGTCTGTCTTAAAGATCCACCAAACTAGCTCAAGTTAACAAAAACCATGATAGAAGAATGAAATATCCCTACTTTACCAATGGAATTTAAACTTATTAGAACGCAGTGTTGCTAATTAACAGCGAGGTGCTATGTTAGAAGTGGTATAGAAACCTACTAATAATGATATTAAACAATGATATAACTATAAATAAAGGTTGGCTTTGACCATGTTTGACTACTCCCAAATCAGCAGAGTAGCCGCCCAAGATAAAGACATTATCGCCATCGTTGATGATCTCTTTCGGCTAGCTCGCGAACATTACCCCATTCTGTCTAGGCTTTCGGTCGTGCTATGCAATGAAAATAGAGCATCGAACTATTTTGTTTCGGATACTCTGTGCCAAGAAGCCGAGCATCGCTACATCGAACAAGAACTTAAGCCAGAATCAGCGTTATCTAGAATGGCTGAGTCTTTAGATACTCGAATCATCCACGACCTCACCACCATTAGCCCAACCAAACAAATATCTCACCTGCTCGATATCGGTCATCAAAGCAGTTATACAACACCAATTCATCATCAAGAAAGTAATCTTGGATTTGTGTTTATCAATGCTTCATCAACAGGATTTTTTGCTAACCAAACTATTCAGTGTGATATCGCCTATCTCACTCAAGTCATCTCTAGCCTTTTCGTTCAGTGGTTTGAGCGCCAGCGTCACTTTCAATCTTCTTTAGCGATCGCTTTAAACATGGGTCATGCTCGAGATCCAGAAACCAAAGAACACCTAATTCGCATGGGTAAATACAGTGAACAAATTGCTCGCACGCTGTCGCACACCAAAAGGGAAATTACCCACCAATTCATTCATCGAATTCGGTTGTATGCGCCCTTCCACGACATAGGTAAATATCGAATTCCAGATAAGGTGTTATTCAGTAGCGCGCGTTTCAATGACGAAGAAAGAAACATCATGAACAATCACACCTTGTATGGCGAAGAGATGATTGATGACGTGGTTGCCCTATCCCACCACAGCTCGATGTGCAGTGAAGAGATTCAATTCATTAAGAATATTGTGCGCCACCATCATGAACGGTTTGATGGCTCTGGGTTGCCTGATGCTTTGAGTAACACAGCGATACCACTAGAGGCTCGAATAGTGACATTAGCCGATGTATTCGATGCGCTGATGAGCAAAAGAGCTTATAAGCACGCGTGGTCACTCGATGAAGTGATGGAATACATAGAAGCTCACTCGGGTTCGATGTTCGACCCTGAGTGTGTTGTGGCTCTTAAACAAAACCTAGACGGCTTTATGGCCATTCGGGAGCAATACAATGACGATGTTCAACCGCACGTCATGACGGCTTGAGCTGTGACACCTTGAACTGTAACGCCTTGGTTGTGTAGACCAAAGAAAACGCGAACCAACAAAAAAGGATGCCAATTGGCATCCTTTTTTTTCTAGTTTCAGCTGAAAGAACGAACGTGTTCTTTACTGATTCTAACTAACGATTATACGTCGTAAGTTGTAGAAGCAGTGTCGCCGCCTGTACCAGTCCAGTTTGTGTGGAAGAATTCACCACGTGGACGGTCAGTACGCTCATAAGTGTGAGCACCGAAGTAGTCACGTTGAGCTTGTAGAAGGTTCGCTGGAAGACGAGCGGTAGTGTAGCCGTCTAGGAACGTTAGTGCAGAAGTCATACATGGCATTGGGATACCAGATTCCATAGACTTAGCTGCAACTTTACGCCAAGCGCCCATGCAGTTGTCTAGGATGCCTTTGAAGTATGCATCTGAACCTAGGAATGCGATTTCTGGGTTCGCTTCGTAAGCATCACGAATGTTGCCTAGGAATGCAGAACGGATGATACAACCGCCACGCCACATAAGTGCAACGTTACCGTAGTTTAGATCCCAGCCGTTTTCGTTCGACGCTTCACGCATTAGCATGAAACCTTGAGCGTAAGAGATGATCTTAGAAGCAAGTAGAGCCTGACGGATTGCATCAACCCACTCTTGCTTGTCGCCTTCAACTGGAGCAACAGTCTTGCCGAACAGTTTCTCAGCTTCAACACGTTGATCTTTAAGCGCAGACAGGCAACGAGAGAATACAGACTCAGTGATTAGAGTCAGTGGGATACCCATGTCTAGTGCGTTGATACCTGTCCATTTGCCTGTACCTTTTTGGCCAGCAGTGTCTAGGATCTTCTCAACTAGCGCTTCACCGTCTTCATCTTTGTAGCCAAGGATGTCAGCCGTGATTTCTACTAGGTAGCTGTCTAGCTCAGTTTTGTTCCAGTCAGCAAATACAGCCTGCATTTCGTCGTGGTTCATACCTAGGCCATCTTTCATGAACTGGTATGCTTCAGTGATAAGCTGCATGTCACCGTATTCGATGCCATTGTGAACCATCTTAACGAAGTGACCCGCACCGTCGTTACCAACCCAATCACAACAAGGCTCACCTGCATCAGTTTTCGCAGAGATACCTTGGAAGATAGGCTTAACCGCTTCCCAAGCTTCAGGAGAACCACCTGGCATGATAGAAGGACCGAAACGAGCGCCTTCTTCACCACCAGAAACACCCGTACCGATGAAGTGGATGCCTTTCTCGCGAAGAGCAGCAACACGACGGTTAGTATCTGGGAAGTTGGTGTTACCACCATCAATGATGATGTCGCCTTTATCTAGAAGTGGTACAAGCTTGTCGATGAACGTATCTACAACGTCACCAGCACGAACCATAAGCATCACTTTACGTGGTGCTTCTAGCTTCTCAACTAGCTCTTCTAGAGAGTAAGCACCAACAATGTTAGTACCTTTAGCTGGACCTTCTAGGAACTCGTCTACTTTCGCAGCAGTACGGTTGTGAGCCACAACTTTGAAGCCGTGATCGTTCATGTTTAGGATAAGGTTCTGACCCATTACTGCTAGGCCAATTACACCGATATCACCTTTCATTATTTTATCTCCTTGCGGCTATTCGCACTTATGCGATAGCACTTGCTGCATTTGAATCTAGGAACCACTCTGTCTCACCAGTTTTAGACTGGATTTTCGCTGCCGGGTAAGGCAGTTCTGAAGCAGGAGTTGTATGAATTTCTTTAACGATCTCAACTTTACCTGCACCCAGTACTAGGTAGCTGATTCGTTTTGCTGCTTCTAAAACTTTCGCTGTTTTAGAAACACGGATCTGGCCCGACTCTGGGTGAGAAGCTAATACAGATAGGTTCTCATCTTGGTAGTCAGTTACACCCGGGAATAGTGAAGCTGTGTGGCCGTCTGCGCCAACACCTAGCAGAATCCAATCGAATACAGGCGTGCCGTTTTCTGTTGGAATCACGTCTGCCATTTCTTTCGCGAAACGCTCTGCTTCCGCTTTTGGCTCATCTTCACCACGGATACGGTGGATGTTTTCAGCAGGAAGGTTTACTTGTGTAAACAGCAATGCGTTTGCTTCGCCGTAGTTGCTTTCCACATCGTCTGGTGCCACGCAACGTTCGTCGCCCCACCAGAAATGAAGGTTATTCCATTGAATGCCTTCTGCGTATGGCGCTTGAGCTAAAAGCTTGAAAAGCATTTTTGGCGTGCTGCCACCCGACAATGAAATGTGAACAGGCTTGCCCTGCTCGCTGTAAGCTTTCATTTCGTTTGCTAGGTTTTCAACGACTAATTCAGGCGTTGCAAAGATCTTGTGATTGATCATAGTTCGCAGTAATCCGTATCTGTTAAGTTTTTGCATGGGAAACGCCATGCGCGGCCATCACGCTGCAGAAGCTCATCGGCTTCTTGTGGGCCCCAAGTACCACAAGCATAGCCAAACAGTGCTTGAGGGTCTTGCTTGAAATCTAAGATCGGTTGAACGTACTTCCAACATGCTTCTACTGCATCGGTACGTGCAAACAGAGTCGCATCACCGTTCAGTGCATCAAGAAGAAGACGCTCATAAGCCGTTAGCATCTGAGTCTCAGGCAAGTCAGAGTAAGAGAAGTTCATTTTCACTTCTTTTGCTTTGAAACCTGCACCTGGCTCTTTCAAACCAAAGCTCATCTGAATACCTTCATCCGGTTGGATACGGATAATCAGTTTGTTCTCTGGTGCATCTTGACCAAACACTGGGTGTGGTGTGTTCTTAAAGTGAATCACAATTTCAGTCACACGTGTTGGTAAGCGTTTACCCGTACGTACGTAGAAAGGAACACCATTCCAGCGCCAGTTATTGATGTGTGCTTTAAGACCAATGTACGTTTCAGTACGAGAGTCGTCTGCGACACCATGCTCTTCACGGTAACCTAGTAAGTGCTGACCACGAACATCTGATGCTGTGTACTGACCTAACACTAAGTCTTTACGCAAATCATCTTCTTCTAATGGTTTCAGACACTGAAGTACTTTAACCACTTCATCACGAATAGAATCTGCATTGATTTGAGCAGGTGGCTCCATACCAACCATTGCTAGAACTTGTAGCAGGTGGTTTTGGAACATATCACGAACTGCGCCAGAACCGTCGTAATATCCGCCACGCTCTTCAACGCCAAGGAACTCAGCACCTGTGATTTCAACGTATTCAATGAAGTTACGGTTCCACAGTGGTTCAAACATCGCGTTTGAGAAACGAAGCACTAGAAGGTTTTGTACCGTTTCTTTACCAAGATAATGGTCGATACGGTAGATCTGGTGTTCTTGGAAGTGATGATGGATCTCTTCATCCAGCGCTTGAGCTGATGCAAGATCGTAACCAAATGGCTTCTCAATAATCAGACGACGCCAGCCGTTCTTCTCATCGTTTAGGCCATGTGCAGCAAGGTTTGCTGGAATCACACCGTAAAGGCTTGGCGGGGTTGCCAAGTAGAACAATGTGTTATGGTTTTCGAATTGGTAGTCTTGCTTAAGCTTATCCAGACGTTGTGCTAGACGAGCGTAATCGTCTACATCTGAAGTGTTGATCGCTTGATAATGCAGATGTTCAATAAATGCATTCAGCGTCTCTGGCTCAGTTTTTTCCATTTCCTGAAGAGACTTCTTCAGCTTCTCACGGTAAGACTCGTCGCTGTACTCAGTACGGCTCACTCCAAGAATCGCAAAGGATTCTGGAAGTTGATTGCTAGCATACAGGTGGTACAAAGCAGGAATTAACTTGCGGTAAGTTAGATCTCCCGACGCACCAAAAATAACGATGCTGCTGTTTTCAGGTATTACCATCATCTTTCCTATAAAAACAAGGTTTTTAGTATTCGCCAAAGGTATCAGCGACATACGAAAATAGATAATAGGTCTTGGCTATTACATCAATAGCGAGTGCCTATTACACTTGAGAATGCGTTTGGTAAACGAGGGTGAAAGCTATCACCTCTATTCGGGACAGTATTGTCTATGAGTATTTGATTTACATCAACCACTGTGAAAGCAATCGATTAAATATTGACTGATTTCGAACAAATTATAATCGATAAGTCAGCTGTTCTATCTGGAAGAAGAAGCAAATCGGCATTCTCAAACATTGTAGTCAAGAAAGAACGGTATCTGGTCGGTGGAGTGAGCAATAAGAAAGGGAGAAAAAACCAAAACCAGCTTACTCAACTGGCTTTATATTTATTTGATAGCATCGCGTTTATCTTTGTGACTTGTTGTCGCTAAATCTATCTTCTAGCTTTGTTGTAGCAGCGTTCTGGGCGACCTACTGACCCGTAATTTAAGTCAGCCACTAACTCGCCAGTCGTGATAAGGAATTCCAAATAGCGTCGAGCGGTGGTTCGACTAGCTCCAATACGTTCACCTGCCTCATCAGCTGTAATATCAGCAATGTCGGCTTGTTGGAAAATAGCTCTAATTTTATCAAGCGTTACACCATCGATCCCTTTAGGTAACGTAGAAACCTTTCGAGAGTCTGCCTTGGCATTGGCTTGCAGCATCTTGTCGACCAAGCCTTGGTTCAAATCAGACACACTTTCAAATTCTTGTTGTTGCGATTGGTACTTTTTCAGTGCCGCTTCCAAACGAGGAAACATCACAGGTTTCAGTAAGTAGTCGACGACTCCACCACGCATCGCCTGTTGCAGTGTGTCGACATCTCGAGCGGCGGTAATCAAAATCACATCACAGCCCTGATTACTGCCACGAACGTGGTTCAAAATATCAAGTCCGCATCCGTCCGGTAGATACACATCCAATAAAACCAAATTAGGCTTTAAGATGTCCAATTGCATTAATGCTTCAGACTGTGTGGTCGCAATCCCGACCACATCAAAGCCTCCCATCTGTTCTAAATAACGATGGTGAAGCTCTGCAATCGCAATATCATCTTCAATGACCATGACTCTCGTGATTGCGTTCATTTATGTTCTTCCTTTAACCATGCTTTTTCCGTCACTACGATCTTTACTCGATCGCTCCGTGCTCAATTATTATTGTTGTTCTTCTTTCGGTAAATACACCGTCATGCGTGACCCAAAATCAGGGTTATCAACCATTTCTAATTGCCCTTGATAACGATCTGCAAGTTGCTTAATGAGATACAAACCAACACCTCGATTCTGCTTCGCTTTGCTCGATACGCCTTTTTCGGTAAGCGCATTGGTTGCCAAGTGTTTTGGCAGACCACAGCCCTTGTCTTCTACTTCTACGATAATTTCATTGCCAAAATCGCTGATCGACACATCGATTACGCGACGAGCTGGTGCTATTGGCCCTTCTTGTTTAATTGCCATCATGGTGGCATCAAACGCGTTATCAATCAGGTTGCCAAGAATCGTCACGACATCCTCTGCGTTTAACCAAGCGGGTAATGCCTCAAGCCTTGATCCCTCTTCAACTTTAAGCTCCAAACCAATCTCTCGAGCTCGCTCTGTTTTGCCTAAAAGCATGCCTGCAATCAATGGATCTTTCACCGTCTCTCTTAAGAACTCAATTAAGCTCTGGTAATGAGCGGTTTCTTGACCAATCAATTGTTGAACAGAGTCCAGCTCGCCCATTTGAATCAAGCCACTAATGGTGTTTAGCTTATTTTGATGCTCATGGGTTTGCGAACGCAGTAGATCAGCATACTCTTTGGTTTGTGAGAGCTGGTCTGTTAAATCGTTGATTTCATCTCGCAATCGGAAGCTGGATACCGCCCCAACCACCTCACCAGCCACTATAATTGGGCTGCGATTAGCAATGATTCGCTTATTGTTCAGGTACAGCTCAACATCATGATCAGTGTCACCCGTTGATAACAGCTGCTCTAAATCACTGCCTGGCAATACATCAGAAAGGCGCTGTTGATTAAGTGCTTTATCTCGGTCTATCGATAAAATATCGCAGGCACTCTTATTAATTGAACGCAAAATACCGCTCTTATCGATACTTAAAATGCCCTCTTTCACAGTACTCATGGTCACATCAAGTTCTACGTATAAACGGCCAATCTCTTCAGGCTCAAAACCCAAAATAGCGCGTTGAAAACGACGAGATACATAGCTTGAAATCACAGCATTAACCGCAACCACCAGCAAGGCCATCACAATCAAAAAGGCTAAGTAAGGTTCAATTCGATCTTGTAAAGAATCTAAGAGGTAGCCAACCGACACCACGCCAATGACAGTGCCTTGTGGGTCTTTAACCGCGGATTTCCCACGGACAGAGAAGCCAAGTGAACCTTTAGCCGTCGACACATAAGACTCGCCCAATACCAACGCTTTTTGGTTATCGCCACCACGCATTGGTTTACCGAGCCTGTCATCATAAGGGTGAATAAGGCGGATACCTTTGTCATCTCCCACAACGATAAACGCCGCGCCAATGAGCTGGGTAAGGTTTCGAAATTTAACTTGAGTTTCTTCAGGCAGAACGTAGGGAACGCCATTAGGATCCAACGTTCCATTTTCTTGAATAATGCTGGTGACAAGTGGCGATTCAGATAGAAATTCAGCAACACCTAACGCTTTCAAACCCATCTCTTGCTCTTGAGATTGTTTGATGTAGTAAAAACCAGCACCTGAGAGTATCAAAAGCTCAACAAGGCCAGTGACCGTCATGATAATCAGTAACCTTTTACGGAAACTGATACTGCTCCATTTCATATTCCACCGTCCCTAGTGTTAGACGAATGATGTTAACACCAAGTTAATCGCATGACCTTTCTAGGTACGTGAATTTGTGACTGCTACTCAACTAAATAATTGAGCAGGTTGTTAATTGATAACCCTTTACGTTATTCACTTCGATTAATCGTTCACTTTTAGAACGAATTAGCTTGAAAAGCAAAATAAACGAATAAATATTGAGCTAGATCACTAAGCTTTTAGGTGTTTTTTAGGTTGTTTAAAATAAATACAATTATAATAGTTGCATATGAAAAAGTTCGTTGTTGCCAAGCCATAAGTCATGATTTTCAGACTGCGCTTTAAATCGAAATTTAGATTAACAAAAAGGCAACAACCCTTCGCTCACTGGACGTATCTATAACTAAAAGTTGCACGCTCGTCGTTACGATTGTTGAACAAACAGGTTACCTACCTAACCTCATTCATACATCTCTATTTACGCGACAGGCCAGTAGACAACTCAGAGGTGACTGATAAATCAGCGCCCAATAATAAAACATTGATGAGCAGGAAGTATCGATCAGTGGCAACGTCCGATAGAAACAGGATAAAAAACATAACGTATAAACATTGTTGAAAAGGAAACCAGGCAATGAAACGCGATAATTTTGGAATTTGTCTTACTAAGACCATGCTGTTCAAACACTTGCAATCGACTTTTACTCACGTAAGAGCCTATGAGAAAGACGGTACCTCCCCTCTCGATCTCAAGGTATTGTTAGCGTTCCCGCAAATGTCGGGCAGAGATTTATTACAAACAATGCAAGGTTCAAGACAATTGGTGTGGCGCGCCGATCACCATTGTCCTGGCTTTAAATAAGCCGCTTCATTTTGTAAAAACGCTTCTATACTGAACTTAAAAAGCACGCTTATGCGTGCTTTTTAAGTTTCATTTATCTCTGATATCTTCATCACTCAATCCTATTTACACTTGGTTAACGAGTTATGAGACTTTCTCTAAGTGTGAGAGAATCTAATCAAGACAAATGACTATTGCCCTGTTAACATTAGAGTTAATACTCTAATTGGTATTTAATGCAGATGACCAAACCAAAATTTCGATACCTTGCGATCGCCAGTATGCTTCTCGGCACCATGACTTCGCCAGGCTATGCTGCCCCGCTCACTTTTTCTGAAGCGTGGCAAATATTACAAGAAAACAACAACTCACTTGCGGCTCAACAAGCAAACGTTGAACGTTATCAACACCTTCAGAACTCAACGAGTAGCCTCAACTTGCCTTCTATCACCTTAGGGGCTAACTACACGCACCTTGATAGTGACGTGACGATTAATGGTGAACAGTTTGCCGATAGCTTGAGTGGCGTACCGGCTGGTTTGTCTGGTATTGGAGCCATTGCCCCTGGACTGGTTTCATCTCTTGGAGGCATCACCTCAACCATCACCGAACAAGACATCTTTAGCTCTTCTATTCGCGCGGTTTGGCCTATCTTTACTGGTGGTCGAATTACCGCTGCGCAAAATGCAGCTGAAGGTAAAAGCGAAGAAGCGCAAAGCCAGCTGTTGATGGAAAGACAAGCTCGCTACGAAGACTTAAGTAAATATTACTTCTCGGTGATCTTAGCGGAAGACGTCGTGAAAACGCGTCAAGCCGTTGAAGCTGGCTTAACTCAGCATCGTGATTTCGCCATCAAGCTTGAACAACAAGGGCAAATCGCACGAGTAGAACGCTTGCAAGCGGATGCTTCACTAGACAAAGCAGTTGTCGAGCGAACTAAAGCTCAAAACGATCTTAAGATTGCTCAATTAGCGCTGACTCAAATCCTTGGCCAGAGCCAAAGTGTAGAACCTTCAGAGCAACTGTTTATCAATAAGAACCTGCCTCATATGGATGTGTTCATTGACCAAACACTCATGACCTATCCCGGCCTTAAGATTCTTGATGCAAAAGAGAAACAAGCAAGCAGCTTAATTAAAGCTGAGAAAGGTAAATACTATCCAGAGGTATACCTTTACGGTGATTACAGCCTGTATGAAGATGACTCTCTCGCCAGCGAAATGAAACCCGATTGGTTAGTTGGCATTGGTGTGAATGTGCCGCTGCTTGATACTTCTGGCCGTTCAGACAAAGTAGCCGCCGCTCACAGTGCTGTCTCACAGGTTCAATTCCTGAAGTCGCAAGCTAAGCAAGACTTAACCGTGTTGGTACAGAAGACTTACCTTGAAGCAAACCAAGCAATTGAAGAGGTTCAAGGCCTGAACTCAAGCTTGGCTTTGGCTCAAGAAAACCTATTACTCCGTAAAAAAGCCTTCACTCAAGGGTTATCTAATTCGTTAGAAGTGGTTGATGCAGAGCTCTACCTTGCGAGCATCAAAACCCAGCAATCTGCTGCGCGATTCAAATACCTAATCTCTCTGAACAAGCTATTAGCGCTAACCAGCGAAATGAATGCTTACTCGAGTTACTTAACCTCTTCTGTTCCGTCTGACTTCGACTCAAAAACAGACACCGATAGCCAGTCAAAAGGATAATTCATGAAACCTATTAAGCCCCTTTTTCTATCTTTAGTTGGTATCGGCGTTATTGGCTGGGTCGGATACAGTTTTTACCAAGCTTATCAACCTCAGCCTGTTAAGCTTCAAGGTCAAATCGATGCGCAGCAATACAGCATCTCATCGAAAGTACCTGGCAGAATTGATGAAATATTCGTGCGTAAAGGTGATTCGGTTGAAAAAGGCGAATTGATCTTTTCTCTTCTTAGCCCTGAGATTGACGCGAAGCTAGAACAAGCAAAAGCAGGTCAAAAAGCGGCTGGCGCATTAGCAAAACAAGCAGAGAATGGTGCCCGTACTCAGCAAATCCAAGCCGCTAAAGACCAATGGTTGAAAGCAAAAGCGGCAGCCGATCTCATGGACAAAACTTATCAACGTGTCAATAACCTTTACAACGATGGTGTGGTTGCCGAGCAAAAACGCGATGAAGCCAAAACACAGTGGCAAGCAGCGAAGTACACGGAAAGCGCTGCGTTCCAAATGTATCAATTAGCACGAGAAGGCGCTCGTGACGAAACCAAAGTGGCAGCCGCTCAAAAAGCATTAATGGCGGCAGGTGCGGTGGCGGAAGTTGAAGCTTACGCAAAAGACACGCAGATCCACAGTTGGTTTAATGGCGAAGTGTCTCAGGTGCTATTAAGCAGCGGTGAGCTCGCACCACAAGGTTTCCCTGTTGTGACTGTTATCGACACCAAGGATGCATGGGCAGTACTTAATGTGCGTGAAGATATGTTGAAGCATTTCGAGAAAGGCAGCCAGTTTGAGGCGTATCTACCGGCTCTGGATAAATCATTAACTTTCCAAGTGACTCACATCGCCGTAATGGGTGATTTCGCGACTTGGCGTTCAACAGACGCAGCACAAGGCTTCGACTTACGTACTTTTGAAGTAGAAGCGCACCCTGTCGATACGAGCGAAACACTGCGTATGGGCATGAGCCTTGTGGTTGAGCTTTAGGTGACGTATGTCTGCTAACTTTCGATCGATAGGCTCGCGATCTACAGCCTCGCAATCTACAGGCTCACAATCTAGAAGATCGCAATCAACTGAGCATCATAGAGCGAAGAATACCTTGCTTAGGCAGTGGGCGATTGTCCGCAAAGACAAATGGTTGTTGTCTTGCCTAACTTGGATACCTTTGCTTCTTGCTGCCAGTATTTGGCTGATTTTTTCGCAAGGGATCGCTCGTGACTTACCGGTTGCGGTTGTTGACTTGGAACACAGTCAAATTTCGCAGCAGTTCACACGCCTTGTTGATGCATCACCAGCGCTGCAAGTCACTCAGAAATACAGCTCTGCGAGTGAAGCGGCGAAAGCGATGATTGAACGTGATATCTACGGTTATGTTGTGATACCAAGGCATTTTGACCGAGACCTTCTGCTCGGATTGAATCCGCAAGTGTCTGTGTTCTACAACAACCAATTTATCTTGATAGGTAAGCTAGTGAATTCGGCGTTGTTGCAGGCTCAGGGGACTTTTAACGCGCAACTTGAGGTCGTTAAGCAGTTATCACACGGTGATACCACGGTGCAATCCGCATTAGGCCAAGCAGTAACAGTGCAAAGCCAGATCACGCCATTGTTCAACAAGAACACCAGTTATGCTCAGTTCTTGGTGTCTGCGGTTATTCCAGCGCTATGGCAGATCATGATTGTGGTGGGCACGATATTGGTTTTGACGGCGAACGTTAGAGCACGTGGTCTTCATGCTTGGTTATCCAACGCCCCGATGAAGTCACTAACATCAACATTAACGCCCTACCTTGTCTTGTTCTTGATGTTTGGTATCGCGTTTAGCTTTTGGTTCTATGTCCTCTTAGACTGGCCGTTTAACGGCAGTTTTGTGGCACTGACCGTCGCCCAACTGCTTACCGTCATCAGTTGTATCATCATGGGGTGTTTGTTTTTCTTCTTAACGCTTGATCCAGCAAGGGCGATGAGTTTCGCTGGCGCCTTTACAGCACCAAGCTTTGCGTTCATGGGCATTACCTTTCCAGTAACCGACATGAACACTGCAGCGCAAATCTGGAGAAGCTTATTGCCCGTGAGTCACTACATCGAAGTACAAACAGCACAATCAAGTTATGGCGCGAGCGCGGCACAATCGCTTATCAGCCTCTCCTCGATGTTGTGGTATGCAGTTCCTGCTTTCGTGGTGATGTTGTTGATTAAGAAACACTTGGCGCAATCTGCTCTGTCTGCACAAACGGATCTAACAGCCCAAGCAGCTCTATCTGCAAAAGCGACGCCGTCAACACAAGCAACACAAGCAACACAAGCAACACAAGCAACACAGCAAGAGAAACCAGAAGCATTAGCACCACAAGGAGTAAAACGATGAGCTTTATTCAACTGCTCAAGCAAGAACTCTTTGCGGTATTGCGTAACCCTGTTGTACTTCTTACGGTATTTGGTGGTGTAGTCTTCTATTCATTCTTGTATCCATTGCCTTACGCGCACCAAGTTCCTCAACAGCTTAAAGCTTCGGTAGTAAACTTGGACAAGAGTCAAAGCAGCTACCAATTAGAACGAATGGTGGATGCCACTTCTCAAATCGAGTTGGTACGTCGAGACTCCAGCATCGCTGATGCAAAACAAGCCGTACTTAACCAAGAGATCGGTGGGTTCCTCGTCATTCCAGAAGACTTTTATAAAGACTTGCTGCTCGGTAAGAGCCCGACGCTTTCTTACGCTGGCGATGCTTCTTACTTCTTAGTGTACGGAACCATAGTTGAAGGGCTTGCCAAGGCAGGTGGCACGTTAGCTGCACAAGTTAAGGTCAGTCACTTGTTAGTCGAAGGAGTGCCTTTAGAATCCGCAGCCAAAGGCTACAGCGCGTTTAGCTTGAACCTAAAACCAACGTTCAATAGCCGCATGGGATACATCGATTACGTAGTTCCAGCTGTCTTTGTGTTGATCCTACAACAAACCTTAGCCATGGCTTCTGGTTTAGTTGGCGCGACCCAAAACGCTCAATCTACGTTTGGCTATTGGAGTAAGGCCTCTCCGGCGAAACTGATGCTTGCTCGCTGCTGTACCTTAGTTGGTATTTATTACTTGTTGTCGATGTACTATTTCGGCGCGAGCTTTTCGATGTATGGAATAAATTTGCTCGCCTCAACGACACAAATTTTGACCTTACTGCTGCCCTTCTTATTGGCCAGTTGTTTGATCGGGATTTTTATTGGTGAGCTAGTGCCAAGAAGAGAGTTAGTCACGGTTGTGGTGTTAATCAGTTCAATGCCGCTGATTTTCTCTTCAGGTTTTATCTGGCCTGTTGAAATGATGCCTGAATGGTTAGCACTGCTGTCACAGTTATTCCCAAGCACACCAGCTATCCAAGGTTTCTTAGCGCTTAATCAGATGGGTGCATCTTGGCAAGAAGTGGCATCTCAATGGACATTACTATGGGGACAAGTCGCTTTATGGGGTTCGTTATTAGCACTTAAGCTTTACCACAAGTCGAGTAAACGTATCACTGGCTCGGTTTAACTCTAGTCTCTAAACGCTAAACCTCATGTTCATCGTAAATCATTAAAAATGGCTCTGATAAAGGGCCTTTTTAATGCCCTCTGGCCTAACTTCATCTTCAGCCATCAATTGTTTAAACACTTCACAAGCACATATCGAATAATCAAACTCGCCGACTTCCCTGTGATCCCCCACTATACTTCACCTTAGCCCGTCGCTATAACAGCTACTGCATATGCCTTTTGCAACCTAAAAAGTATCGACTTATTCCAAAACAATGACAAAACCCGAACAATTGTAAATTTATTGTAAAAATTTCTTTGAGGGTATTATTTTTATGTATAGGATTATCAGTAGGGCTTGGTAGGCCGAATACCATAGTCTTATTGGTTCACATACCAAAAGGATATCCATACAAAGCAAGATCAGTACTTATATTTATTTCGTTTTTCGACCTAGCTACAGCCGTTTATGTTGCCGTCTAATGAAGTAGATAAATCACTGAAATGTAAAAAATCAAATAAAAAACAAACACAACAGCAGCAAACATAATTTAATAAAAAGACAGGGAAAACCATGAAAAACTTACGTGAATTATTTTTTGGGTTTATATTATTGTTTAGTTCCAGTGCATTTGCAGAAGAAGGATCATTTAGTCAAAGTATCAGTAACTTGAGCCAAAGTGTTGATGGTTTTTTCAATGACTACACAGGTTGGTTCGTTGGATTAATATTTAAAAGTGTCCCACTTGGTGAAGCAAACTTCCCAATCATTGTTGGCTGGCTATTGCTCGCCGCGATTATCTTTACTGTTTATTTTGGCTTTGTTCAATTTAAACGTGTTGGCATGGCCATAGACATCATTAAAGGAAAGTATACCGACCCTAACTCCAAAGAGGATGGCGAGGTTTCTCACTTTCAAGCGTTAACAACCGCGCTTTCTGGTACTGTCGGACTTGGTAATATTGCCGGGGTTGGTGCTGCACTTGCGATTGGTGGCCCTGGTGCGACATTCTGGATGATCTTGTGTGGTCTTCTGGGTATGGCGTCTAAATTTTGTGAGTGTACTTTAGGTGTAAAATACCGAACTATCTTACCTTCAGGTGTCGTTTCGGGTGGTCCAATGTACTACCTAAGCCAAGGTCTGAGCGAAAGAGGACTCGGTGGACTAGGTAAAGCCCTTGCAATTGGTTTTGCGTTAATGTGTATTTTGGGTGCGTTGGGCGGCGGTAACATGTTCCAAGCTAACCAAGCACATGCCATGTTAACTTACGCATTCGATGTACCAAGTGAATACGGTGTCATCACAGGGCTTGTACTCGCTACCTTAGTGTTTTCCGTTATCGTTGGCGGTATGCCTTCTATTGCGTCCGTAACAGAAAAAGTTGTTCCTTGGATGGCTGCTCTGTACATCGGTATGGCTCTGATTGTTATCGGTTCTAATCTTGATCAAGTTGGCCCTGCGTTCAGTGCAATCTTTACAGGTGCATTTACCGGTGAAGGCGTGGTTGGTGGATTTATTGGTGCCCTAATCCAAGGTCTAAAACGTGCAACATTCTCAAATGAAGCAGGTGTAGGTTCAGCAGCAATTGCTCACTCAGCAGTTAAAACAAAAGAACCAATCACTGAAGGTCTTGTATCACTACTAGAACCATTCGTTGATACGGTAATCATTTGTACAATGACGGCATTGGTAATCACTATCGCTGGCTTAAACGTAGGTCCATATGATGGAACAGGTTTAACGGGTGTAACGCTTACTGCTGCATCATTTACTGAAACGGCAGAAGTATTTAAATACACACTTGCTCTCGCGGTAATCATGTTTGCGTTCTCGACGATGATTTCTTGGTCGTACTACGGTCTTAAGGCTTGGACTTACCTATTTGGTGAAGGCAAAACAACGGAACTGATTTTTAAAGTGATGTTCTGTGTGTTTGTTGTTATTGGTGCGACGATTCAGTTTGGCGCGGTAATCGACTTCTCTGATGCGGCTATCTTTGCGATGTCTATCTTCAACATTCTTGGCCTGTACTTCCTAATGCCTGTTGTGAAGAAAGAACTGCAATCATTTGTTGCTCGTGTGAAATCAGGTGAAATCAAAACTTACGAAAAATAGTGACTCGTCAATAATTTATTGTCGAATAACACTGTTCTAAAAATTTTTGTAAGACCCTTTGCTTGAGAAAGCGAGAACAGTATTGCAACGTACAAAATCCCTACAGGCTGTGCTTGTAGGGATTTTTTAGGTCTGAATTTTCTTGTTTAAGCCGCCGTTCAGGATCTTGGCTTACTTGTTTACGATCCAAGACTTCTTCTACTTCAATCATTTCTCGTTGCGCCAATGCCGAATTACAATCATCAAAGCAATAAGCTACGGTACAAGTCTCGCACAAATATTCAGGCATCGCTCCATCCTTTGTCCTTTGTCCTTTGTCCTTTGTCCTTTGTCCTTTGAGATAGTCTAATCACCGAGTGGCAACAAACCACATATTCATCCTAGAACATAACAATTATGCTAATTTTCTGGCGTGTAAATATGCGTGCAAAGTCACCAACTACCCAACAAAGCACATATCAAGATCAATTTTACGTATCTAATCACTAATTTCAGAAATAACAATGTAAAGCGCATCTTAGCCATTTAGGGGGTGAGAACGCAAAACGCCCACATCACGTGTGCGATGTGGGCGTTCAAATTCTTACTGCAAGTAGTCGTGATATGGCTATATTAAGCGCTCAGCTTATAGACCCATCTCTTCAGTGAGAGTCTTGATCTGCTTGATATCCATGGTGTGAACTTCAATCATTTGTCTGATGTCACTTAAGCGGGAATTGGCATTATCCTGTTTCTCACAGGCGTCAGATTTTGTATCCCATGACGTACCATCTAAGAAAACATCACACGCTTTCTTCAAAGAACCAAGATTCTGTTCGATGTCATCTCTTTCTTTCTCGAGTTTTTCAAGCTCTTGAGATATCTGTAATTCTTTGCGGAAAAGCTCACGCGAACGTTCAAAAAGGGTCGACTGCATATCAGCTTGACGGCTCAACTTTTGATTATTTTGTTGAGTTTGTTCTAACGTTTGCTTCTGTTCGTTTAACTGCTGCTCTAACGAGTAGTTTGCTTTCTCTAAAACTGCAGATTGTTTCGCTAAATCTCGGAGTTCTTTTTGATGCTCTTCTGCCTGTTTCAGTAGAGCAGCTTCTACTTTCGCATCAATTTCGGTATCAACTTTTGCCACTTTCTCTTCAACTGATGTCACCAACTGAGTTTTACTGTCACGCAGTTCTTGATAACGAGTTTCTAGTACCTGATAAGTGGATTCCCACTTCGAAGCCGTGACTGTAGATCCGATTAAGCCCCCTAACGCCAAACCGATAACCGCAGCAATGCCGATATAGAGCTGACTACGTTTATCGCGTTCCTCAATAACAACCACTTCATCTTGTTCGCCTTGTCCAGATTGCTGGTTCACTAGCGGGTACTCCCAAAAATTTGTTTAACGTTACACGGTCACTGATACTGATACTGATACTGATACTGATACTTTAAGCTCAGTTAAACCTATTGCCCAAGCCAGAAGCACTTGAGCTTTGCTAACACGTTTATCCTATCTGCTCACAGACAGACTTAACGAGTTAACTCCGAAATCATCAGGCTGGCAGTATACAAAAGGAAGCTGCTAACGATAACTATCACTACCCATTTTTGCAGTTTTTCGTTTGTCCGGTAACGAAACAGCACAAATGCCAAAGCCAATAAAAAAACAATCGCTATTAATCGAGTCATAACTCCTCCTTGTTTCTCTATTTTATACCATTTAAATAAGCAAGTTACGTCAGAGACTCGTTGTTTGATCATTTAGTTGAACAACATTTGAGCAAACAGATATTTTGTAGCTGACATCACATTTTATATGATCTAGGATACGCCTACAGATTACCTAATTATTTAGGTAATTGTTCCGATGAAGACTGCAGGAGAGTGGTTTTTAACTAAATATTAACATTTAGTTAGATAAACCCGCCGAAGAAGTAAATCTTTCAGGCGCTTTGTGCTGGAGAAATCCAGAAAAGTGAGGACTGTCGTTGGAGGAACCTCTGGAGAGAACCGTACTACTTTTTTTGTAGCAAGCGGTCGCCGAAGGAGCAAGCTTAGTGCCCGTTACTTATCTATAAGTGATTCGCTAAGTGAAACTCTCAGGCAAAAGGACAGAGGAGTGGAAAGCAACAGCCTTAATTAACAAAAGAATTCTATCTAGAAATCCGTCTGTATTAAGTAGTGCTATCGATCCCTGTGATCTGCACTGCCTTCCCTCTTCTCCTTAAATTTTATATTTATTAAGGGGAATCTATGAACCACCTACAAGCTACACTACAAACCATCAACCAATTCGTTTGGGGACCACCACTGCTTATTCTGCTAGTGGGTACAGGTATCTATTTTACTTTTCGCTTAGGCTTACTCCAGTTTAGACACCTCCCAACCGCGCTAAAAATGGTGTTCAGCAAAGACAAATCCGGTACGGGTGACGTATCAAGCTTCGCCGCTTTGTGTACAGCGCTTTCCGCAACGATTGGTACAGGCAATATTGTAGGCGTAGCGACCGCAATCAAGATTGGTGGCCCTGGCGCCCTATTCTGGATGTGGCTTGCCGCTGTATTTGGTATGGCGACCAAATACGCCGAATGTCTACTTGCCGTTAAATACCGCAGAACCGATAGCAATGGCGAAATGGTTGGCGGCCCAATGTACTACCTGCAATACGGTGTCGGCTCACGAATCTTGGCGGTCATGTTCGCTGTCTTCGCGCTCGGCGTTGCTTGCTTCGGTATCGGTACCTTCCCACAAGTCAACGCTATCTTAGACGCAACTCAAATCTCATTTGGCGCTTCTCGTGAGATGTCTGCTGTGGTTCTTACGATATTAGTGGCGGTGGTAACCCTTGGTGGTATCCAATCTATCGCTAAAGTAGCAGGTAAAGTCGTTCCTACGATGGCGGTGATGTACGTTGTCGCGTGTTTAAGCGTTCTTATTTCAAATGCAGACCAACTACTCAATGCCATTACCCTTGTTGTGACTTCTGCGTTTACCAACACGGCAGCAACCGGTGGTTTCTTTGGCGCGAGCATCATGCTTGCTATCCAATCAGGTATCGCTCGTGGCGTGTTCTCGAACGAGTCTGGCCTAGGTAGCGCACCAATGGCAGCAGCCGCGGCTAAAACAGACTCATGTGTGAAACAAGGGCTTGTCTCTATGACAGGCACCTTCTTCGATACCATCATCATCTGTACGATGACAGGTCTGGCACTTATCTTAACAGGCGCTTGGCAGACGGACCTTTCTGGCGCTGCGATGACCACTCACGCGTTCGCTGTTGGTTTGAATGCAGACACCCTTGGCCCTATGTTGGTTTCTGTTGGCTTAATCTTCTTTGCGTTTACAACAATTTTAGGTTGGAACTACTACGGTGAGCGCTGTGTTGTGTTCTTGCTAGGTACCAAAGCAGTATTGCCTTACAAGATTATCTTCATCGCCTTGGTTACTTCTGGTGCATTCTTAAAGCTCGACATGATCTGGATAATGGCGGATATCGTGAACGGCCTAATGGCAATTCCGAACCTAATTGGGCTTATCTTACTGCGCCATGTTGTTATCGAAGAAACCAAGCTATTCTTCAAACCGTCAACTTCCTCAAAGGATTGCGAAGCAGTTAAAGCATAATAAGAATTAAGCGATCAAAAACGCCCGCAATGATGTGCGGGCGCTTTATTATAAAACTAATGGCTATGTGCCAGTGATTTAGATTCCAATACATTATACCAATCGTAGTAAATAACTGGTCACCCTAGCTTGCTAAAACGCTCGATAACTGCGTTAGTATTTTTGATTGTAGAATAACTACTTATCGAAGCTACTTGTCAAAAAGAGCTGCCTCGTTCTCAAGCTTTTTTTCTACGCTATTTTTGAACACTTACTTACTGTGATTGGTATTAGAATTGAGCGATCAAAAACGCCCGCAATGATGTGCGGGCGTTTTATTATAAAACTAATGGCTATGTGCCAGTGATTTAGATTCCAATAAACTAAGTCACTATGACTTAGCTAGGTTCTTCCATTAAAAGCTTCACACCCAGCCCCACCAGCACCATGCCAGTCACGCCTTCCATCCACTTCATAAAACTCGCATTCTTAAGCAAGTTTTTAGCCGAGTTAAGTGCCCCTGCCAAACCGCATTGCCACACCATCGCAATCATAAAGTGCACCGAAGCCATCAACATAGATTGCAATAATGGTGATCCTTCAGGGTTTACGAATTGAGGTAAAAAGGCCAAATAGAAAACTGCCGTTTTTGGGTTAAGAACGTTAGACAGAAAGCCTTCGCGTAGAGAACGCTTAGCACTGTAAGCCTGCTGTGCTTGTTCGCCCACATTCAAAACGCCACCGTTTTTCATCAACGCTCGTAAACTGCTTAAGCCAAGCCAGATTAGGTAAACCGCACCCACCATCTTAACGGCTTGAAAGAGTTCAGCTGACTGGGCGAGGATTGCAGAAATACCCACAGCAGAGAAAAACGCGTGTACATACAAGCCGCTACAAATACCAAAGCTGGTCATCACGCCGTCAGATAAGCCAGAACGGCTCGTATTGCGAATCACCAAAGCCGTATCTAAACCCGGCGTTAGCGTTAAAATAGTAATGGCAATTAAAAATGCCTCAAAGTTCAAAATATCCATATCATTGTCATTGTTGTTCAGCGATCTATCATCAATACCGTGTATCTGAACAATTCGCAAGCAACAATTGCCACCCGCTATACAACTCACTGATTTTGTGCACAATGGAACAGTTTAATTTGTTAAGAAATAGTAAATTCAAGGCATCGTACCGCCTCATGCTTTTCTCGCTATATCTTCGACTCCGAAGGTCAGCGTCTTTTAAAAGTAGATCCATAATCAAAGTACATGAGAGATGAACCTTAACGCTGACGCAGTCCTAAGGATCATTTACAGAAACCAAATTAAGAGTAGTCAAATGAGCGCATTCAAAAAACTAGTCGAACACTCTCAAAAATGTTCACGCTTTCAACACCTAGCCTCTATTTGTGGTTGGGACCAAGCTTCAATGATGCCTGCCGGTGGTAACCAAGCTCGTAGTGAAGCAATGGCCGAGCTTTCGGTTCATATTCACGGATTAATGACGCAACCACAGCTTGGTGACTGGATTGAAGACGCTGAAAACGAAGCGCTGAACAACGAACAACAATCGTCTCTGCGTGAAATTAAACGCCAATGGCAACAAGCTAACCTACTTCCAGAAAAATTGGTGGAAGCGAAATCTCTAGCGGGTTCAAAATGTGAGCATGCGTGGCGTAGCCAACGTGGAGAAAACGACTGGGTTGGTTTTGAAAAGAACTGGCGTGAAGTGGTTGAGCTGTCTCGTGAAGAAGCACAGATCCGCGCCGATGCGGCGAACCTAACACCTTATGATGCCATGCTTGATATCTATGAACCAGGCACCAGCTCTGCTTCACTTGATGTCTTGTTTGCCGACGTTAAGACATGGCTGCCAAACCTGATTGATGAAGTAATCGAAAAACAATCGAGCGAGCAATTTAATGCGCCATCTGGCATCTATTCGACCGAGAAACAGAAAGCACTTGGTTTAGAAGTCATGAAGCTGCTTCAGTTCGATTTTGAACACGGCCGATTGGATGAAAGTGTTCACCCATTCTGTGGCGGCGTGCCTTCAGACGTGCGTATCACAACCCGCTACGACGAAGCTGAATTCGTTCAAAGCTTAATGGGTATAGTGCATGAAACAGGGCACGCGCGTTACGAACAAGGCTTACCAAAACACCTAGCAGGCCAACCGGCGGGCGAAGCGCGCTCTATGGGTATCCACGAATCTCAATCTTTGTTCTTCGAGATGCAAGTCGGCCGCAGTGACCCGTTCATCGGACACTTAGCCAACCTAGCAGGACAGCAATTCTCAGGCTCAGAATTTGAGAAAGAGAACTTCCAGAAGATCTACACTCGCGTGAAGAAAGACTTCATCCGTGTCGACGCTGATGAACTCACCTACCCTGCACACGTTATCTTGCGCTACGAGATTGAGCGTGACTTGATCAACGGCAAGATCAAACACACCGATGTTCCAGAGTTATGGAATACCAAGATGCAGTCATACCTTGGCTTAAGCACTCAAGGCAATTTCACTAATGGTTGTATGCAAGATATCCATTGGACCGACGGCGCATTCGGTTACTTCCCATCGTACACATTAGGTGCGATGTACGCGGCTCAGTTCATGGCTTCAATGAAGAAAACGGTGGATGTGAACTCTGTGATTGAAAGTGGCGACCTATCCCCTATCTTCACTTGGTTAGAATCGAATATTTGGAGCAAGGGCAGCCTGCTGAGCACCGACGATTTGGTGAAAGGCGCAACGGGTGAAACCTTGAATGCGCAATACTTCAAAGATCATTTAAGAAGCCGTTACCTTTAATGGAATAAATCGATAGAGGCTGATCAGTTTATTGATTCAGCCTTTTTAATCACATTTTCAAAACGTACTTAGGTTGATTTGAAGGCTTTATCCCTTCATCGAACTTAACAATCACGGAATATCCTGGTACCTGCTAGCACGGAATTGGACAATTCCGAGTTGCGTCTTTTGCTAATATAGCAAAGCATGAATTATTGAAAGTATGGAAAAATTCGCTTACGTGAGTGTCCAGTATCACTGGAGCAGATCATTTGTTATATTTTTTTACCTGAGAACAATGCAACACACCCTATAACTTCCACTTTTACATCAGTAAAGTGTTCATTTAACGATGTCACCAATGAGTCTAAATCATCGTTGTTATTACTAAATATGCCTTTCTTATTGTAAACACCCATCAATTTTTTAGCGAAAAAATTCAGTTTCGTACCCTTACCTAAAATTGTACTACCAAACAAAACCCCACCTTCGTTCATATGGCTTTTTAAATGCTTAAACATAATGCCTTTACCAATTAGATTTCCAGGCAAACAATGAAGTAAATAATTAACACTAATTGAGTCAAATTTTTCGATACTTAATTCAAGAGGCTCAAGTACATCCCCACAGTAAACTTCAGGTTGAAAATGACTAATTGCTTTTGAGGTTGTATCAAGACTATTTTCATTCAAATCTAGCAAAGCGATACGTTTTGTTGTTTGTGGTAGGTAATTCTTAAGGTAATAACCTGAGCCAACGCCAACATCTAAATAATTAGATGAAACTAACATTGAAAATTGCTCACTAATAAGTCTAGTTGGGCATTTCCAAAAATAGTTATTTGATACACCTAAAACCCAGAAATCGTATATTGATAGTACCCCCCTCTGGCAGGA
>NZ_JBFRVM010000254.1:0-6647 GCF_041475145.1 Vibrio sp. 10N.222.49.A3 | reverse complement strand
ATAGAACCCGCGACAGTCGTATGCGCAGTAAGGCATTAGGTCGAGTCGAGCGTAAGTTCATCCTCGATGCCGACAGTGCGGATTTGTTTGATACGCTACGTCGAGACGCTGGCTTCTCCACTAAAGAAAAATCTGAGTTCTTTGCGGCGCTACTGCTTCGTGTCGCCAACAAGAATTGGCTCGGCAAATCTTTCACCTTACCCATTGAGGAGGCGCTATGAAAATGAAGATAAATCGTCATGCTTACTATGGTTTGGTGCATAAAGGTGTGAAAGCGCTGCTGAATGACCGTCTGGGGTTTTATGATGACGATGAGTATCGCAACTATTTAGGTATTCAAACGGGTCAAACAAGCTGTAAGAACTTGAGTGATAGTGCATTACGCCAGCTGGTAGAAGAATTAAAGCAGCAAGGCTATTTAGAGGACTCGCTCAAGTTTAAAAAACGCTTGGGTGGCAGATCAGCCCACCAACCATCCAGTAAACAGTGGGCTAAACTTGCGGCTTTGGCAAAGTCAATGGGCTGGCAAGGGTTGGATGACCCAGCATTGGATAGCTTTGTAAAGCGCACAGTGAAAGTCGAACGCGCTCGTTGGCTAACTCGTGACAATATTCGCTCTGTTATCGTAGGGCTTGAGCGTTGGCTTGCTCAAAAGGAGGGGTCATGTCGAGGCGAGTAAAGTTTCGGGCCGAGCCTCGCTATGAGGTGCTTAACCCTCGAACTCAAGAAGAGCTCGAGGCACTATTACTTGAAATGTATCCGGATAACCGCATCGCAGCTATCGAGTTTCAGGCTACCCTCAATCAGATTGATAAAGCGATCATCAAAAGTGATTTGGGTATTCGTAATTGGTACACCCCTAAAGAGCTGGCTGAGTACCTATGGAGAAGGAGTAATTATCATGCCATCGAAACCGATCCGTATGCTTCCAGCCTATGAGGTGTTTAATAGCTGCACTCGCACCCAGCGCAACCACGTGCGAGATGGCTATTTCTTTGCCTCCAAACTGCAAACTTGGTTTGTGTTTGTCAAAGATAAAGGCGAAACCGCTAATGGCAAACCTAAGGATCAGCTCAGTCTATTTGGGTAGTGGGCGGTAATGAAAGAGTTTGAATGGCGCTTGCATCCAGTTTGGAGCAAGCGTCATTTTTATTGGTGTAACCGTAGAACGTTCGATTGCGCTCTATCTTACAGGCGCACAATCGAAAGTACGTAAGCCAGACAGCATCACGGCTGGCCGCTTCGCCATAAGTTAGCGGCTTTTGGTCAAACGGCCGCTCACACTCCACCAAGTCACCCACAGGTGGTGATTGGATAATATCTTGGTATTCATACTGAGTGACAATCTTAGTATCCTGACACCCAGCCAACAGGATAAGCGATAGGCTCAGCGGCGCATATTTCATGTTCAAGCTCCTTTTCCAATTCTTCGACTCGTGTTTTTAGCTGATGTCGAGCCTTGCGCTCTCGACTCGACGCCTCGTCCGCGATTTTCTGCGCTTCACGCCTTTGGGTGGTTAATGTGGTAATGCGATCAGCCAGTAAGTGGTTGGTGGTTTCCTGGCTGGTAATGGTCTCGCCTAGCACTTGGTTACTGGCCTTTAGCTCACTGGTGTAGTGGAAGAGCTTGTAGTTCACCAATAAACTTACGATGAGTATCGCGCAGCCTAACCAGAAAGCCGTGCGTTTGAGCTGGCTTAGAACACCCATGTTATTGCCATCCGTTCAAACAAATCGCCATCTCTTTATCTCGCCGTTTGGGGATACCTTCGCAACCACTGCCTTTAATACGGCAATCTTTCTTATTAACATAGACCCAACGCGGATATTGCAAGCAGGCCGCGCGATGGTCTCCTTGATTAAATGTCTTGAGTAAGGTCGAACGAGCAAAGTTGCCCGCGCCGAGGTTGAACACAAAACTCACCATCATGTCGTATTCCGCTTGGCTCGGCGTTCGTGTGATATGCTGCTTCACCACGCTCTCAGCACTGGCCACATCCTTAACAAAGTCATGGGCGATTTGCTCATTCGTTGCCGTGTCACCTTGCTTCACCCCTTGGGTATGCCCAAGACCGAGAGTCCAAGTATTGGCACTGCATTGGTAGGCTTGAGCGCGGCAACCTTCTTCATTCGCAATATGACGCAGACCACGTTCACTGACACTCAATGCGTCGTCGATATTAAACACGATGGTCAATACGGCCATGATGGAGCACACCAAGGCTTTCGTTGCTTTAGTTTTCAAACTCATGAGCTTTCCTCCGACTCCATTTGGGTGCCATGATCGGATTTCAGGCGCGCCAACTTGGCTTTATTGAGCTGAGTGGCCACCGCATAATGTCGAATGGCCATACAACCCGAGATAATGCCCACCGTAACCGCAACAAATTGTGCGATATCATTGACGCCAAAACTGACGATCGTGGCCATGACAGACGTGCCGAATTTCTTTAGACCCGCTAAGTCTGTTAGGGACATCAAGATGGCTTTCATTCCCGTTTCACTCATTGGCTTTTTCTCTCTTATTGTGGTTATTCAAATGTTTGTTGACTGCTTTCAGTGATGACCTCAAAGGTGACGGCCGTTAGGGTGATAAGCGGCCTTTGTTTTTGGGTCACCGGTTTCGTCTCTGTAATGACTTGACCATCGCTGCCAGTCACCGCCCCTTTAGCTAGGTACACCCCTTCAATACGTTGGGCCAGCGACGTTAAGGCTGCAGGCACTATGTCGCGTCCGTGCTGCGTCTTCCACGTATTAATGACGGCTTCAATGTTAGTTTTTGCCGTCATTTGAATGGACTCAGCCAATGAGGCGTAGTCACTGAAGATCTGCAGGTGAAAGCTGGCCGTTGCCCTGACATCCGTTGCATCCACCACGCGCACCAAATCCCCCATAGGCACTCGCTTATCCCCTGAGCACTCTGACTTAATCAAGTCTTTGATGGCTTGGTTAGGAAGCGAGCCATCTTGCAAAATGGCACTGATTTCAATTTCATTCGGGGCAGGAGTCCAAACCGACACGTTCTTAATTGATGAACTGCTTGAGCGAGCAAAGTACTCATACGCCTCGTACGGCCCAGCCACACTGAACTTTGACGGCGAAATATAGATTCGATAGGCAAAATCATCATCACCCTCAATCTCAGAGCCACCTTGTGTGGTCTCGGCATTGGCCACACGTTCAAGGGCATCCAATGGCGTAACAGCTTGATGGATTTGTCCGGCTAAAAAGCCATTTCCCTGAAGGCCAGTTTCGATGCACTCTACGCTCGTCTGAATGCTCTGTGTGCCCGCACTGACCACCACCTCTTCCAATGTTTCAAACAGAGTTTGGTTATCCACGGCAATCACTTGATAGCCCTTAGCAATGACAAAGCCAGTATGAGGGGTAAAGGTAAAAGCCATTACCGTACGGGCCTTTGAGGCGGGCAACCGTTCGGTTTCAGTGAGCAGTCCAAGGTTGTCTAAACGCTCTTTTTCTGCAAACGGCAGCAAGTTCTGTTTGCTTTCATAGTTAATGAGCGCTTTGAGCTCGTTCTTCTCATACGCGATTTGCTCAAGATGAAACGTTTCTGGGTCGTTGATGCCAGGATAGTGCCCTGTGCCTAGTTGGTAACGCTGCTTGAGGCTGACAAGGTCGGCGTTATAGTTCACCTCGACCAGTTGCGGCTCTGGGATATTAGGGAATCGATTGGTCATATCAGTTCGCTCTTGCTAGTTGCGCGCTGGCGGTCCACGAACGTCCACTAATGGAGGTCGTCACGGTGGTGGGTTTCCAGCGGTTTGGCACGTTGCCAAAGTTTAAAAATTCAATCAAATGCGCGGTGGTTAACATGATATTGGTCACTGACATGCGTCCTTTCGCGCCTTGTTTCCCGTCTGCGCCGTTTTGTAAATAGGACTCGGCGTAAGCTCTGGCGTCTGCCATGGATTTCACGTTGTCGATGTTGTGCAGCATCTTCACTCGATCGCCCGTCGCGGTGGCATCCCCTGCACGATAGCTAAAAAGCTGCTGGGCTTGCTGGTCATAACCATTGACTTCGACCGCTACGTACTTTGAACGAGCGCTATCGGGTAAATTGAGAGCGGTGAGAATGTCTCGGTTTAAGGTGTCAATTTGAATCACGTCGTCTTTAAAGTTGCCCATCACAAGGTTCTTGCCTTTGATGGCCATCGGCACACTGGTTTGCTCTGACAATCGAGTTAAGAATGCGGGGGTGGTTTCATCTCGCTGCTCAATGCGAGCAAATTGAAAGTCAGGCGTATCAGGCGCTTTGATAAACGATAGGCCGCTCTCTTTTGCCCAAGACTGTGCAACGCGCTCAAACGTGACATTCTCTTGTACCAAGCACTGCTGATTGTCGATAAAACCTCGCTTGATGGTGGGCGGTTTGGCGTTTGCACCGACCATCACATCATCAGGCCCAATCTTGAAGGACACTTCATCAATACTGAACTCTCCCCACAACCACTCGTGACGCTGACCGCTTTCATCTAACCAGCCAATGCCTGGCGTTAAGGTGTCCCCTTTGGTGGGATACCAGGCCTGACAAAAACGGCGGTCTTTGTTAAACAAAGTGAGAGACAAGGTATCTGTACCGGTTTGTTTGCTTTCCATCACATCGGTATAGGTCATGGACTTGACATAGCGACTGAGCTCAGCGGTCACATCCTTTCCCGCCCAGTGCAAAATGGCGAATGGACGGATAAGCCCTGTTGCGGTTATGCCCATGGTGGCGTCTCCACAGTGACTGTGTTCACCACTTTCACCGCAGGGATGTTGACGATTTCCCCTCCGCTAAAGGTAAAGCTGGTCATGGCTCGGGTCAGCTCAAGGTTGGCATCAAATAGCGCATCGACTAAGGTTTGATTGGTGACGCTATAGGCGCGATAACAAATCTGCTCCCAGCGCTCGCTCTGGCGTGCAATTAAGGTATTCATGAACGCACTTCCACGATGTCCAGTTGATAGTCCACACTGGTCACCACGCCACTAGGCAGCGTTTGAATATTGGTGCGGGTGATTTTACGAATACAAAACTGCCCATGCACCACTGAGCCCACGACCAAAGCGCGAGGCACGCCATTTTCGCCCATTAATTCGAGCCGCTTGGTCATCTTTGTGATGTCGACAAAGTGATTATTAAAGGTCAGATCCAATAAGGCGGTGTGCTCATCTTCACCCATATTCTGGTGCGCGGGATAACCGTTAATGAGGTCTTGTTTGTTGATCTTAAAAGTGCGCGAGTCGCTGATTTTGTTTGGCGTGAAGCGCCCCTTAAAGACTAAATCACCAAAGCCGCCCCACTGGGAATAATTCGTTGTTTGTTCTGTCATCTATGATTCCTCATCACTGATGGTGTGACTCTTACCCGTGAGAAGGCTCTTGGCGGTGATCTCAGTCACATCAGGGTTGGTAAAATGTTTGTGTACGGTGAGCACCAATGTGGCTTGCCAATCTTCGCGCCAAGTAAAGAGATCGTCTTTGGGGTCAAAGTCATCGTCTTGTTTTGGCTCACTCCAGCCGGATGATGTTTTTCGAGCATCGGAAATCTCTGCATCGCCCACGACCGTCAGCCGCTCACAGAATTCACCAAAGCCAGCAGGCAAGTCTTCACCAATGTCTTTTAAAACAATCAAGTCATGGGTGAGATAATCGGTCATGCGCAAATTGAGTTGTATCTGCTGACTAGATAAAAAGCACTGCGTGTTCCCGCCGCTGACTCTGGCTGAAATCACCACATCAAGGAGCATTTCATAAGCAGCGAACGAGGCTTGTGTCGTCAGTGCCAGCCGATTCAACGCGCGGATACCATTGAACATCACACGCACTTCTTTTCTGGCCACCGCATTGGAGGGCTCAATCACCGCTTGCATGCCAAGTGAGGTTTCCAGTGTTTTCTCTAATGTTCGAATCACTTTCATTGGATTGCTGCCTTTAACTGCTCTAATGCCATTTCTTGCTGCGCTTGTTGCTGCTCGGGACTTAAATACATGAACTCACGACTGGAGACTTTGATTTGCGGCGTTCGGATGTACAGCACATAGAACACGCCTTTCTCTGCGCCTTTGTTGTTTCGGTTGGCTTTAGTCTTCACCTTTTGACCAAAAGCCTTACCCCCCAAGGGTGCTCGTCCCATGATGGAATGAGGACGGTAGAAAATCTTCCAGCCTTGATGCTCTAATCCTTCCAAGGTTTTACGCACCCCATACACCTCGGAGCGTTTCTTTACCTGCTTGTTGACCGGTATGGCGAGCTGTTTGGCTTTCTTCGCTTTGATCACACCGCCATTGTTAATCAGTGGCGCATGGGCTTTGTTGGTGCCTATGCGGTATTCCTCTTTGCCAGCCTTGTACGTCAATGAGGCGTAAGTTTCACCTGTATCAAACAGGGGTTTAGCCCCTGCGTTCTTGGTGTTTTTGGTCAGCGGAGCGTTGGGTTTAAACGTGCCGTTTTTCATGTTGTTGCGCACACACTGCAAACCAAAGGGAGCCAACGTCTCTGGCAGACCCTCAATCGCTTTGGTGGTGTTATGCAATGCATCAAGAAAACCTTTCATCGCTGATACGCTCCATTGAACGGTGTTTGAACCAGGCTTAAATTCTGCCTTTTATTTAGCGGCCATCTGCCGAACGGAAGTTAATCAAC
>NZ_JBFRVM010000253.1:0-1348 GCF_041475145.1 Vibrio sp. 10N.222.49.A3 | reverse complement strand
GGCTCTTCTCCGCTTAGATGAGTCTATAAATTAACAATAAAACCGGTAACACATTGATTTATAATCGCTTCCCACCTTATATCTCAGTATTGTAGTTTGTCGTTATTATCTTCCGCTCTATTTAACTTTAAAGGCCAATCCGTACAGTCTGTAACGCTCGAAGAAAGCTCTCATTCAGTACTCGTCAAATGCAAGCGAGATAGACGCTGTAAAGTTGTTGACCCTGAGACTGGAGCACCGCGCACAGTCGACCACTATGTTCACCGTCGCCTGTCGGATTTACCTGTCAGTGGTCGCCCTTGCGTTATAGAAATTGAATTGGCTCAGACAAGAGATAGGCTCGGCCGAAGGTTGGTTGAAGCGACTGATTTTGTTGATAAGGGGAGTCGTTATACCAAGAGATTCTGTCACTTTATTAGTGGACTATGCCGCTATATGAGCATCCACGCAGTGTCTAAGCATTTAGACATACGCTGGGAAACCGTGAAAAATATCGATAAAGCATTTCTGTTATCTACCTTGCCCGCTTTAGAGCCTAAGAGGTTGACCAACCTTGTTCATATTGGCGTTGATGAAGTCGCCAGGGCTAAAGGCCATGACTATATGACCGTCGTTTATGATCTCGTTTCAGGACAACTTATTTGGGTTGACCATGGGCGGACTTCAAACGTACTCATCAACTTTTTTGAACAATTATCACCGCAAACGAGAGACGGCATCCAAGCGGTATCAATGGATATGGGGCAATCTTACCAATCAGCAGTGAGAAACGCTCTTCCGAATGCAGACATCGTTTTTGACCGGTTTCACGTTATGCAGAACTACTCTCTTCTGATAAGGAAAGAGCGTAATAAAGCGTTTAGGAAAGGAACACATGACGAGAAGAAAATGCTTAAAGGGACGCTATTTTTACTCCTCAAAAATGCGCCGAAATTAAGCGATAAGCAGTCAGATAGGCTAGATGATTTACTTGAAAGCAATAAGACTCTTTGTACGATTTATATGCTCAAAGAGCAGCTTCAAGCCTTATGGGATGAACGTAATTTTGACCTGATGATCGCAGCTCTTGATGCGTGGTGCCAGCTTGCTAAAAAGACGAGGATCTTATCTCTCATCAACTTCGCAGACGCGCTTTGGGAGAGAAGAGTTGGGATCTGCAATTATGCAAAATATAAGCTGACGAATGCCCGAGTGGAAGCAGGGAATGTATCGATAGGTCTTCTTAGACGGCGAGCCCGAGGAGTAAGGGATACTGATTACTTTAAATTGAAGATTAGACAAACCTCAATCCTAGAAACTCACTCTACCATTTACCCAGAAATCAAGCTCATCTAAGCGGAGAAGAGCC
>NZ_JBFRVM010000252.1:0-745 GCF_041475145.1 Vibrio sp. 10N.222.49.A3 | reverse complement strand
TACAAAGTGTCTTATTGCTTTCAAGTAAATCATCTAGCCTATCTGACTGCTTATCGCTTAATTTCGGCGCATTTTTGAGGAGTAAAAATAGCGTCCCCTTAAGCATTTTTTTCTCGTCATGCGTTCCTCTCCTAAACGCTTTATTACGCTCTTTCCTTATCAGAAGAGAGTAGTTCTGCATAACGTGAAACCGGTCAAAAACGATGTCTGCATTCGGAAGAGCCTTTCTCACCGCTGATTGGTAAGATTGACCCATATCCATTGATACCGCTTGGATGCCGTCTCTCGTTTGTGGTGATCATTGTTCAAAAAAGTTGATGAGTACGTTTGAAGTCCGTCCATGATCAACCCAGATAAGTTGTCCTGAAACCAGATCATAAACAACGGTCATATAGTCATGGCCTTTAGCCCTGGCGACTTCATCAACGCCAATATGAACAAGGTTGGTCAACTTCTTAGGCTCTAAAGCGGGCAAGGTAGATAACAGAAATGCTTTATCGATATTTTTCACGGTTTCCCAGCGAATGTCTAAATGCTTAGACACTGCATGGATGCTCATATAGCGGCATAGTCCACTAATAAAGTGACAGAATCTCTTGGTATAGCGACCACCCTTATCAACAAAATCAGTGGCTTCAATCAATCTTCGGCCGAGCTTATCTCTCGTCTGAGCCAGTTCAATTTCTATTACGCAAGGGCGACCACTTACAGGTAAATCTGACAGGCGACGTTGAACATAGTGGTC
>NZ_JBFRVM010000251.1:0-3236 GCF_041475145.1 Vibrio sp. 10N.222.49.A3 | reverse complement strand
GACGTTGAACATAGTGGTCGACGGTACGCGGTGCTCCAGTCTCAGGGTCAACGACTTTACAGCGTCTGTCTCGCTTGCATTTGACGAGTACTGAATGAGTGCACTCTTCGAGCGTTACAGACTGTACGGATTGACCTTTAAAATTAAATAGAGCGGAAGATAATAACGACAAACTACAACACTAAGATATAAGACAGGAAGTAATTATAAATCAATGCTTTATTGATTTTATTGTTAATTTATAGACTCATCTAAGCGGAGAAGAGCCCAAAAAGTTATTCAAGGATAGCTAAATTAGAAAAGTCACTGACAAAGTTCTGTCCAAAATCTTCACAGGCTGAATTATTCCCCGTGGCACTTTCTAGCTCGAAAGGCCCCAAATCTTGTTAGATCAAATACTCTACACAACTTATTAAGTTTGAATGTTGTTTGAATATGGAAAGTGGCATGTTTTATTGAGTGTTTGGTATCGCCTTGTCGATGGTTAGCTTTATAAGTTGTTGCTTATTAATAAGGTTTTGGTTTTCATGTCTTGGATAACATGCTGGCACGTTTTTATGTGAGGCGAGAGTACACATTTCGATGTGTTTTCTTTAATTTTTAGTGACTTATGATAAATTAATCGAAAGTCGGGTAGGTGGAAAAACGAGACTGCCTGTTATTAAGAATGTTAACTGTCATCGAAAATAGTAGAGGATGGAGTAATTTTGGACAAAAAGTCATTGTTTAAGCTTTATCGTGAGTTGTACTTTCACGAAATGGACGTGAAAGAAAAGTTAGTGGTTCGCACCCAAATTTCATTTGCGATAGTCGTTACTGCATTTACGGTTATTAGTTATATGTTCAGGATGCTTGACTACACTTCAAATTGCTATGCGGTAGCGTTTTTTGTCGTTTTTGTTTCAATATCAACTTTGATATTAATCGCATCACTTTGGTTTCTAATTCACTCGTTTTCGTGGCACAGTTATCGTGGTATTCCTTCTCCCTCGAAAACCGATAATTATCGAATAGAGCTAATTGAACATAGGGATGCATTAGTTGCTTACAATGAGGAAAACCCAGAGCATCAACAGGAACTGTACGATGTTGATGAAGTAATGGAATCATACCTTTATGAAAATTTTAAGGTTTGTTCAACTCATAATACTGAAGTTAATGATGGGCGTTCAGGTTATGCAAGGGATGGTTTTAAATGGGTTTTGGCTGCTCTTTTACCATTGGCTATCGCCAGCAGTATTTTTATAATTGCAGACCTTGATACTTCATCACCTCGAAAAGAGTTACTGATAAAAGATTCTAATGTGTCTGCTCAATTAGAAAAGTTAACCGAACAAGTAGAGTTATTGCAGTTAGAAGCGTTAAAAATTCAAAAGGAGAGTATAATGTCTAACGAAAAGAATGTGGCTCCGCCTCCACCGCCGATGCCAACAGCTCCAGAGCCTCGCAATATTAAGAGTGAGACTCCTGTTCCACCAAAGGAGATGTAACATGAATAAACCTGCAAAACCGAAGCCGCCCCCAAAGACTCCGACTCCGCCACCTATTAGGGTTATCAAAGACGGCAGTCCGAAGAAAAAGTCTAGTAAAGACAGTTAGCAAAGCGTTTAAGACAGATTCCCAACGCATGGCATTTTTCATTCCATCGTTGGGTTTTGTGTTTACTGAGCAATGGTTAGGTTATGTGGTGCGTTGCCCATGATTTAACGCGCCGTTAACTGTCCATAGTAGATAGGAGTTAATATTGAGTAATAATAAAGAATCGCATCCAATCCGTAATGGTGTAATTGCGTCAGTGGTTGGCGGAATCATTCTATCTTTTTGGTCTCTGTTTCGAGAGCTCTTCGTCAAGGCTGCACTATGGTGCTGGGAACTGCTGACTTCTATTTGGATATGGTTTTCATCTACACATGAAACCTACGGATGGATATTAGTACTATTAATTGCGTTATCACTTCCAACGCTAATTAAGTTGGCTTCCTTAATGGCAAGAAAAAAAGAACCAGGAGTGGAAGAACTATATAAGTCAGATTACCTATTCGGAGCTGATTGGGGTTGGTACTACTTAAATGGTGAAATTAAAAACCTATGGTGTTTGTGTCCGTCCTGTAAGAATGAACTTGTATATTCTGAATTCGTACCAAACAAGTATGACTATAGACATGACGGTTTGGAACCAAAAACAGATTTCCTTTGTGAACGCTGTGATACGACTAGGTGTTCGTTGAAGGGAAATAAGAGATATGCTCTTGGCACTGTCGAAAGGGAAATTCGTAGAAAAATTAGAAGCAACGGGTGGCAAAGCAGCTAACAAGCATTTAAGGTTTCAAGATACTTTTTCTAACCCATACCGAACGTATTAGAACTCAAACTCTAACGCATTTTTGTCCAGGTTTAAGCTAGCTTAGAACTGCACAGAAAATCTTTTGCTAAAAATCGTTCCATTACACACTATACCAGTCAAATCTCATACTCACAGATACGAAAAACGTCAGAGTAACTCACCCGTTTGGGAAAACGTCAGATTAACTCGCCCGTTTGGGAAAAACGTCAGAGTAACTCGCCCGTTTGGGAAAAACGTCAGAGTAACTCACCCGTTTGGGAAAAACGTCAGATTAACTCGCCCATTTGGGGAAAATATCAGATTAACCCATCATTGAGGAAACGAGGAAAGCCTCATGTCTGATAACTAACTTCAAATGTTAGAAATTATTCGATAAATCAAAAAATCCTCAAACATTTTTCGGATCTGCTATCTCCTAGATAGCTCTTATCAGTGATGCTGGGTGCAAATCCTATCTGTAGCTTTATCTGCCAACCACTTTGAAAAATTAAAAAACAACAACTCATTGATAAAAAAAGACAAGGTGAAGTTTTTTCCATAACCTGCTAAAAATATTAGCATTTTCATATTGAAATTCATTTTTTCTGCTTATAAGCTGCTCTCAAATAGAAGAGCAGCAGCTAGCTGTCTAAGTGCAATAAACGTGGAAAACAGCAATCCGACATTAGTTAATGTCGTCATAGATAAATTCATTGAAAGCCGTGTACATACTGTCGCGCCGTCTACACTCAGATCGGACAGAAGTAAGTCGGGAAAACTCAAAAATCACTTCAAGAAACGTTTGATAAAAGATGTTAATCATAGTGACATCCATGATCTTATCATTTCGTTTCATCACCGCTACAGCAACAAGTCGATCAATGAGTTCCTCACTATGATCCGCACCAGCAGT
>NZ_JBFRVM010000250.1:0-3066 GCF_041475145.1 Vibrio sp. 10N.222.49.A3 | reverse complement strand
TTATGGCCGCTGAAAGGGTGGGTAGAGGGTGTGAGCGTTTTGGAAGCTGATTGACAGCACCTTACGAGCCTTGAGATCGCGACAAAACGAGAAGCAAAACTGCGAGAGCGGGAAACAGCAGTAAATGTGCTTGTTGTTGGCGAGCTCTGTTTTTAAAAAATCGGTAAGGGAGTCAGGGTGACTGGCAATAAATAGGTCCGTTTCATTTTTGTGGGTAAGAATGGGCATCATCGCGTCACCTTATAAAAAGACACAGTTGCGCTTTCGCCATTGTACAAAACCAAAGTTATCCCCTGTCACCGGGTTGTCATGGCCGGCTTCCCAGAGTGTGGTTGTCGTGGTGTACGGGTGACACCAGGCGGCATCGGGAATAGGCCCCGACATTTGATACCGATAACGAGATTTTGGCAAAATAGGATCGGGATATTGATAACAAATCGCGCCATCTTCGCCGCGCGTCTCCCAGATGATCCCTTGCCGGTGCAGTTTGTAGTTCAGCTTTTCCATCAAGAGTGTCGCCGCCTGGATGGGCGTGTCTCGATAGTTGGTGGTGCCGGTGAGCGGATAGGCACTGCCCTGTGAGCCTAAACACCAAAATAACGCATCAATAGGTAAGGCAGTATTAGTGGAGGTCAACAGGGCTTCGGGCACGCAAGCAAGCTGCGCCACCAGGTTACCAAACAGTAACGCTTCGGGATTGAGAATGAGGGATAACTCATCGTCGTCCCAAAGTGGGTCAATTTCCGTCATGTAGGCCACATCAAACACGTCCGTGGCCATGCAGGCGGTGGATTGCATCAGTTGCAGCCAATAAATGACGGGGTACTTATACCAATGGGCGTGATAAAAGCCTCCGTCACTGCTGTCACTCTCACGGGCGGTCACGCGCCCACCGATACGCTGAGTGTTAGCGCCGGACATTTGCACGCCCATGTTCACCATACAGTAAGGGACGCGCGTGATATCGGTTAAGGCATAAGGCTCCCAATAGCCAATGTTGATGCCTATTTGCACAAAGATAGGCGGCGGTTTAGGGCAATAAGAGATAGGCAGTGTGGGATTGGGCGTATCGGGGTACTTAGAGGGCATGACGGTGGCTGAGCCTATCGTCATCGGAAACAAGCAATCCCAACAAATATCGGTCATGGGGTTAATAAAACGGCTTTTACACGCCGCACTGGCTGCTAGGGTTGATGGGGCAATAAAAACCAATAGGCAGCACAACAGTAAACGAAAGTGTCGTTGTGTCATGGGGTGTCCTTTTTCCACGCCGAGCGTGGTACTCCTTTTGTCTCGACAAGAGGCTTCGCCCCATTATCGCCGCCAAAAGCGAGCTTGGTTAAGAGAAAAAAGCGTCATACTGGAAGCATGATCAAGGGAGGTGCGCACTTCCAATGCGATGTCATTGTTATTGCTCTATCGCCAAGGGGTGCAAACCCGATACGTTCACCTCATCGATGCGCCAGCGCGTGCCTTCTTGGTAGGCAATCGCTGGGACGTGAGTAATGTTAAGCGATTGGGTTAAGTGGCCTTGCTGCGCAAAATACATTCTTGCGTCCAATAAGGTCGCCATTTTATTCGGGCTGCCTCCTGTCAGTACCCACTTGATTGGCTTGGCGTTTTGATACTCGCTAGCGAACCTTCGTTGCTGCGCGTCTCTGGCATCAAAAAAGACCAGCACCTTACTTAACTCAAATCGTGGTAGAACGTTTTGACCGTCGACCTTTGGCCAAGTGCGGGGTTCAAAGGGGTTCACTCTGGTGCCCGCTTTGGCAATCACGGCTCCTGTAGTGGGGGCGATAATGTCTTTAGGGAGGGTGATGCTTGGGTCAACGTAAAAGGTGCGGGGGTTGATCGTGGTGGTTAAGCCTGCAACGGGCGGTGGGTTTTCAATGCTTTGCTTGGCGCGCTCCGTGAACTCGTTTTGCATGTCCGCTAATTGACCACTGGCCTCAAACCCTTTCAGTCTTTGGTCAATCCACTCCAGCATGTCAATCTCACCGATGGGGAAGATAGGGGCCACTTGGCCCAAGTTCTTTCCAGCGGCATTTGTTGTTGCCAGTCCAGCGACCAAAAGAAAAAGGGGGGATTTAAGCGCTCGCCCCAATGGCTTGATTAAAGGCGTCAATGTCTTTGCCATAAAAGTGCCTGGAGGTTTGCTCAATGGCGCGCTCCAGTGAGTGGCCTTGTTTATAAAGATTTTCACAATACTCAAACTCCTTAGGCTCGGTTGAGAACATGGCGCGTTTCACCGGAGAGGCGAAAAAGCGGTGATAGGTGACATGGCCACCCGCTTTGATGCGCGCACTGCTGTATCCCGCTTCGGCAGACGGAGCGAAACTTTTAATGAGGCGCTGCTCAAACGGTGAGAAGGCATCCGGGTTTTGGATCAGATACTCATCAAACCCTTCCCCTTGACGAAGAATGATGTGGATATCGGAGTTGTTGTAGCAGGCTTTGGCTTCCTCGTTGCTAAAGAAGTCTTCAATCCCTTGAGTCACTGTACAAAAAGCGCCGCCGAACTTACGGGCGGTGCGATAACCGGTGTTGATGAACTCCCTCGCTTGCTCGTTTGCCCCAGAGAGGAGGCTCCAGGCTTCTTCAATGATGCACAGCTTTGGGGTAGAGCGAGAGCCAGCCAGGTACATCTGCTGGTTAATCGACACCATCAACGCAAAAATCACGGGTCTGAGCACAGCAGGCGGAAACCCATCCAGCTCCAGCGTGGTGATTTCCACACTGGGGTCGAGCATGGAGGGCTTGTTGAACACATCTTTGTACATGCCGTCGGTGCAGAACTTTTTCAGTTGCACCGCAATGTCTTTGATGCGTCGGTCGCTTTCTTCTCCAGCAATCTCAATCAAGGCGTCTCTGACATCATCCACCAAGGCTTGATTACCTTTACGCTCCCATGCCGTCACTATCGCATCGCCTAAGACGCTTTGTTGAAACGCCGTCAGTGGGACGTAGGGTGACGCGATGGTGGCAAACAACGCCGTGATATTATCGAGCGCTTCCATCATGGGGTCGACCGGTCTACCGTCATCATCCACAAACTCAAACTCA
>NZ_JBFRVM010000249.1:0-1499 GCF_041475145.1 Vibrio sp. 10N.222.49.A3 | reverse complement strand
ACAATCGGCATGGATGAGGCTGGCACGGCCATCGTGCAATGTGTGTTGGTGCATTCTTATCTCCTGTTAGCAAGAGCCTTGAACACAAATAGCGGTTGAAAGCCGCCAGCAATAACGAATTAAAGCTGGCGGCGTTTTGTTGCTTCCTCTCCAATTCCTTTATCAAAAAGGTCTTGGGTCTCAGGTACTCAAGGCATCAAAACACCGATCAACCTTATCACGAGGAACTGTGTATTTATACAGTTAATTATTTCGAATTAATTGCGTTAAATCAGGATAGGGCTGTTGTGAAAGCTGTTCGATAACAAAGGCCACGTGATGGACAGAGTGCTCAGGCAGCATTTGGGATACAGAGATAGGGTCAACATGACCTTGTTTAGACTGTTCAATAATCAAACTCACCAGCGTTTTATGTTCAGGTTTAATCGTTAACATGCTGAAATTCCATGTAAATTCAACGTGAACACGACACTAGTATGGTGTGCAGGGAATAGCCAGTGCTTTGTGATGATAACTTGAGTTAATTAGAGCTCTGCAGGATGTAACAGCAGGTGAGCTTGATGCGTTTTTGCATTCCACTCTTTCATTTCTGCGATAAACAAACCATGTCGATGAATACTGTCAATGAGGTCATACGCTCTCTCATGTTGAATTAACATAGACAGAGGGCTAATCTGTGTCATATTGTCGAAACCCTGTTCAATGTGTTCTTCTAACATATACAAAACACTCGGTTCTGCCTCAGTTCCTTCCTCAAAAAGCCTCGACTCAATGCCTTCTTCGTCATATAGGTGCACAAGCAGTGAGTACAGCTTCTCCGCACCAGCGAGCTTGGTCTTTTTAGCCTGGTCATTAAGTTGATAGAGCTTCATCTCTAGGTTCCCTTCTTTTGTTCGAGCCGCTTGAAGCATCAAGCGAATGTCTTTTTTAATCGCAGCGTAGGCCTTATCACTCATTTTGGGCTTTAGATATTTCAATAAAATCTCATTACGCTTTGCAATGGGTACGAAACGCGAGCTAGCCGATACTTGGAACAATAGATGAAGCAAAGCATGCGTTATGGTTTGGTGTAATGTTTGATAGTAATCAAACTCTTTTTTGATTTGCATAAGGACTAAATATTTGACGAATACAACGTATTGTTATGTGGTCATACTGTCCATAAATCAAGCTATTGAAATAATTAAAATGAAAGGTTGTTACTGCAGTTCACTAAACACCTGCTTGGAAAGCACTTGCTGAGTGGTAGCGCTTACTCGGTAAACCCGTGTATTGCCATACGCACTCGCAAACGCCACCGCCCTGAGCGAATCGTCTAACTCAAGCACAAACTGCACGCTAGGTAAAAAGTCCCCACTTTCCAATTCATCAAAAGCCAACAACACCTCATCAGGTGAGGTCATCAACTTCTCTTGTATCATTTCCCGAAACGGCTCTAGCTCTGGCGATTGTTTTATCACGTTATTGAGTGTGCTAGCCGATAAGCCTTGTTTCGCGAC
>NZ_JBFRVM010000248.1:0-936 GCF_041475145.1 Vibrio sp. 10N.222.49.A3 | reverse complement strand
AAGAGTATCAACGCAAACACAATAATGTCTGGATTGTGACCGCCTCAAACCTGTGTAAATCAGCGAGAGCCATTCTTTCTGAGCTTTGTGAGCGCATGAATATCAAAGCGTCCAACATGACGGTCTACCGTATGCAAAAAGCGATAGCGCAAGAGTTAGATGGCTCAAACGGACTCATCATCATCGATGAAGCGCAATACCTTTCAGATGATGTATTGAATGGCTTGCGTATCTTAGCTGAACGTAAGTGCGGCGTGTTTCTTCTTGGTAATGATGTCGTGCGTACTCGTATGAGCGCAGCTCGCTCTCAAGTCAACATGAACCCGATTTGGAGCCGAATGATACGACCAACCTGTATCAAAGTGACGTCAAACGGTGACATCAAAAGCTACATGCAGGCTTGGGGTATTCAAGACCAAGAGCTGTTTAAAGCGGCCTACGCCATTGTGCCGGAAACCACAGGGCAACTCAGAACACTCGCAGACATGATCATGTTAGCCAGTTCGTCAGCATCCCGAAACCATGAGCCGTTGACACCGAAACACTTGGCTGCGGCTCACCACTACTTGAAAGAAAGCATAGGAGTGTAGCCATGACACTATTACTCAACACTACTGAGGTCGTAATGGCACTGTTGACTAAGCACCAGCCCTGTACGTGTAAGGCACTATGGCAACTACAAGTTGGACGTGACCGCCTTGCGCTCACCACCATTAAGAATCTGTTGATGCGGTTGAAAGCTCATGGCGCAGTTACCACTTGTGGGCAAGAAGGGAATGCGTACCTCTATCAACTGACAGGAGCCTCACCTTATGCCCCGTGCATTACTTGCCGAGGAAAGACCCTGAAATGGCACTTACACAATGGTTATTGTAAGGATTGCAGACCCAAAACAGGCAAAGGAAACAACGCTCAGTTGGATGCAGAGTTTCAATT
>NZ_JBFRVM010000247.1:0-8957 GCF_041475145.1 Vibrio sp. 10N.222.49.A3 | reverse complement strand
ATAGAACCCGCGACAGTCGCATGCGCAGCAAGGCACTAGGTCGAGTCGAACGTAAGTTCATCCTCGATGCCGACAGTGCGGATTTGTTTGATACGCTACGTCGAGACGCTGGCTTCTCCACTAAAGAAAAATCCGAGTTCTTTGCGGCGCTACTGCTTCGTGTCGCCAACAAGAATTGGCTCGGCAAACCTTTCACCTTACCCATTGAGGAGGCGCTATGAAAATGAAGATAAATCGTCATGCTTACTACGGTTTGGTGCATAAGGGCGTCAAAGCGTTGTTGAATGACCGCATGGGCTTTTATGATGACGATGAGTATCGCAACTACCTAGGCATTCAAACGGGGCAGACAAGCTGCAAAGACTTGAGTGATGGTACGTTGCGTGAGCTGGTCGCAGAGTTAAAGCGTCAAGGCTACTTGGAAGACTCTGCCAAGTTTAAAAAGCGCCTAGGAGGCAGTTCGTCTCGCCAGCCATCCAACTTACAATGGGCAAAGCTGGCGGCGTTGGCTAAATCTATGGGCTGGCAAGGGTTGGATGACCCCGCACTGGACAGCTTTGTGAAACGCACGGTAAAAGCCGAACGCGCTCGCTGGCTCACTCGTGACACGATACGTGCCGTGATTGTGGGACTGGAACGCTGGGAGGCATCATGTCGAGGCGAGTAAAGTTTCGGGCCGAGCCTCGCTATGAGGTGTTAAACCCTCGGACCCAAGAAGAGCTCGAGGCGCTCTTACTGGAGATGTATCCCGATAACCGCATCGCGGCAAGCGAGTTTCAAGCCGCGCTCAATCCCATTGATAAAGCGATCATCAAAAGTGATCTAGGTATCCGTAACTGGTACACCCCTAAAGAGCTGGCCGAGTACCTATGGAGAAGGAGTAATTATCATGCCATCGAAACCGATCCGTATGCTTCCAGCCTATGAGGTATTTAATAGCTGCACTCGCACCCAGCGCAACCACGTGCGAGATGGCTATTTCTTTGCCTCTAAACTGCAAACCTGGTTTGTGTTCGTAAAGGACAAAGGTGAAACCGCCAATGGCAAACCAGAAGAGCAGCTCAGTCTGTTTGGGTAGTGGGCAATGATTGGAGAGTTTGAATGGCGCTTACATCAAGTTTGGAGCAAGCGTCATTTTTATTGGTGTAACCGTAGAACGTTCGATTGCGCTCTATCTTACAGGCGCACAAGCGAAAGTACGTAAGCCAGACAGCATCACGGCTGGCCGCTTCGCCATAAGTTAGCGGCTTTTGGTCAAACGGCTGCTCACACTCCACCAAGTCACCCACAGGTGGCGATTGGATAATATCTTGGTATTCATACTGAGTGACAATCTTAGTATCCTGACACCCAGCCAACAGGATAAGCGATAGGCTCAGCGCTGCATATTTCATGTTCAAGCTCCTTTTCCAGTAGTTCAACGCGTGTTTTTAGCTGATGTCGAGCGTGGCGTTCTCGAGTCGACGTCTCATCCGCGACTTGCTGCGCCTCGCGCCTTTGGGTGGTTAACATCGTGATGCGCTCAGCCAGTAAGTGATTAGTGGTTTCCTGGTTGGTAATGGTTTCACCTAGCATTTGGTTACTGGCCTTTAGCTCACTGGTGTAGTGGAAGAGCTTGTAGTTCACCAGTAAGCTCACGATGAGTATGGCGCCGCCTAACCAAAAAGCCGTGCGTTTGAGCTGGCCTAGAACGCCCATGTTATTGCCATCCGTTCAAACAAATCGCCATCTCTTTATCTCGCCGCTTGGGGATACCTTCGCAGCCACTGCCTTTTATGCGGCAGTCTTTCTTATTAACATAGACCCAACGCGGATATTGCAAGCAGGCTCCGCGATGGTCTCCTTGATTAAAGGTCTTGAGCAAGGTCGAACGAGCAAAGTTGCCCTCGCCGAGGTTGAACACAAAACTCACCATCATGTCGTATTCCGCTTGGCTCGGCGTTTGTGTGAGATGTTTTTTCACCACGCTCTCAGCACTGGCCACGTCCTTGACAAAGGCGTGGGCGATTTGCTCATTCGTTGCCATGTCACCTTGCTTCACCCCTTGAGTATGCCCAAGACCGAGAGTCCAAGTATTGGCGCTGCATTGGTAGGCTTGAGCGCGGCAACCTTCTTCATTCGCAATATGACGCAGACCAGGCTCACTGACACTCAAGGCGTCGTCGATGTTAAACACGATGGCCAATACGGCGGTGATGGAGCACACTAAGGCTTTCGTTGCTTTCGCTTTCAGGCTCATGAGGTTTCCTCCGACTCCATCACGCTGTCATCACCGGTTTGTAAGCGAGCCAGCTTGGCTTTATTGAGTTGGGTCGCCACCGCATAATGGCGAATGGCCATACAACCCGACACAATGCCCACCGTGATAGCAACGAGTTGCGCAATATCATTGACGCCAAAGCTCACAACCGTGGCCATCACGGACGTACCCACTTTCTTTAAGCCCGCTAAATCCGTGAGAGACATCAATATGGCTTTCATTCCCGTTTCACTCATTGGCTTTTCTCTCTCTTATTATTGTTATTCAAAGGTTTGTTGGCTGCTTTCAGTGATGACCTCAAAGGTAACGGCCGTGAGGGTGATAAGCGGCCTTTGTTTTTGAGTCACTGGTTTCGTGTCAGCAATCACTTGGCCATTACTATCAGTCAGCGCCCCTTTCGCGAGATACACCCCTTCAATACGTTGAGCCAGCGACGTTAAGGCCGCAGGCACAATGTCGCGTCCGTGCTGCGTCTTCCACGTATTAACGACAGATTCAATATTCGTTTTTGCCGTCATTTGAATGGACTCCGCTAATGAGGCGTAGTCACTGAATATCTGCAGGTGAAAGCTCGCCGTTGCCGTGACATCCGTTGCGTCCACTACGCGCACCAAATCCCCCATCGGCACTCGCTTATCTCCTGAGCACTCTGACTTAATCAAATCCTTGATGGCTTGGTTGGGGAGAGAGCCATCTTGCAAAATCGCGCTTATCTCAATTTCATTCGGTGAGGGTGTCCATACCGACACGTTTTTAATCGACGAGCTGCTTGAACGAGCAAAATACTCATACGCCTCATAAGGCCCAGCCACACTGAATTTTGACGGTGAAATATAGATTCGATAGGCAAAATCATCATCATCCTCAATTTCAGAGCCGCCTTGTGTAGTCTCGGTATTGGTCACACTCTCAAGCGCATCCAGTGGCGTAACGGCTTGATTAATTTGTCCGGCTAAGAAGCCATTCCCCTGAAGGCCAGCGTCGATGCTCTCGACGTTGGCATTGATGCTTTGCGTGCCCGCACTGACCACCACCTCTTCCAATGTTTCAAACACGGTTTGGTTATCCACGGCAATCACTTGGTAGCCCTTCGCAATGACAAAGCCAGTATGAGGGGTAAAGGTAAAGGCCATTACCGTACGGGCCTTTGACGCGGGCAGACGCTCGGTTTCGGTCAGTAGACCGATGTTATCTAAGCGCTCCTTGTCAGCAAACGAGAGAAGATTCTGCTTACTTTCGTAGTTAATCAGCGCTTTGAGCTCGTTCTTTTCATACGCGATTTGCTCAAGATGAAACGTTTCTGGATCGTTAAGGCCAGGATAGTGCCCTGTGCCGATTTGATAACGTTGCTTGAGGCTGACAAGGTCGGCGTCATAATTCACCTCGACCAGTTGCGGCTCTGGAATATTAGGGAAGCGATTGGTCATATCAGTTCGCTCTTGCTAGTTGCGCGCTGGCGGTCCACGAACGTCCGCTAATCGACGTCGTCACTGTGGTGGGTTTCCAGCGGTTTGGCACGTTGCCAAAGTTTAAAAATTCAATCAAATGTGCGGTGGTTAACATGATATTGGTCACCGACATACGTCCTTTCGCGCCTTGTTTCCCGTCTGCGCCGTTTTGCAAATAGGACTCGGCGTAAGCTCTGGCGTCTGCCATGGACTTCACATTGTCGATGTTGTGCAGCCTCTTCACTCGATCGCCTGTCGCAGTGGCATCCCCTGCGCGATAACTAAAAAGCTGCTGGGCTTGCTGGTCATAACCATTGACTTCAACCGCTACGTACTTTGAACGAGCGCTATCGGGCAGATTGAGGGCGGTGAGGATGTCTCGGTTTAAGGTGTCAATTTGAATCACGTCGTCTTTAAAGTTACCCATCACAAGCCGCTTGCCTTTGATGGCCATCGGCACACTGGTTTGCTCTGACAATCGCGTTAAAAATGCGGGAGTGGTTTCATCACGCTGCTCAATGCGAGCAAATTGAAAATCAGGCGTATCCGGCGCTTTGATAAACGATAGGCCGCTCTCTTTGGCCCAGGACTGCGCTACTCGCTCAAGCGTGACGCTCTCTTGTACCAAGCACTGCTGATTGTCGATAAAACCTCGCTTGATGGTGGGTGGTTTGGCGTTTGCACCGACCATCACATCATCAGGCCCAATTTTGAATGACACTTCATCAATACTGAATTCACCCCACAACCATTCATGGCGTTGGCCTTGCTCATCTAACCAGCCAATACCAGGCTTTAAGGTGTCGCCTTTGGTGGGATACCACGCCTGACAAAAGCGGCGGTCTTTGTTAAACAAAGTCAAAGACAAGGTATCCGTACCGGTTTGTTTGCTTTCCATCACATCGGTATAGGTCATGGACTTGACATAACGACTGAGCTCAGCGGTCACATCCTTACCCGCCCAATGCAAAATGGCGAACGGACGAATGACTCCCGTGGCGATTAGGCCCATGGCGGCGTCTCCACCGTGACGGTGTTCACCACCTTTGTGGCAGGGATAATAACGGTTTCACCGCCACGAAAAGTAAAGCTTGTCATGGTTCGGGTGAGCTCTCTGTTAGCCTCAAACAACGCGTCGACTAAGGTTTGACTGTTGGCGCTATAGGCGCGATAGCAAAGCTGCTCCCATCGCTCGCTCTGGCGTGCAATTAAGGTGTTCACGAACGCACTTCCACGATGTCGATTTGGTAATTGACACTGGTGATAACGCCAGAGGGCAAGGTTTCAATGTGAGTACGATTGATTTTACGAATGCAGAACTGCCCATACACCTCTGAGCCCACGACCAAAGCGCGAGGCACACCGTTTTCGCCCATTAATTCGAGCTGCTTGGTCATCTTCGTGATGTCGACAAAGTAATTATTGAAAGTCAGCTCCAGTGAAGCGGTGTGCTCATCTTCCCCCATATTCTGGTGCGCGGGATAACCGTTAATGAGATCTTGTTTGTTGATCTTAAAAGTGCGCGAGTCGCTGATTTTGTTTGGCGTGAAGCGCCCCTTAAAAACTAAGTCACCAAAGCCGCCCCATTGGGAGTAGTTCGTTGTTTGCTCTGTCATCTATGGTTCCTCATCACTGATGGTGTGACTCTCACCTGTGAGAATGCTCTTGGCGGTAATTTCAGTCACATTAGGGTTGGTAAAGTGTTTGTGTACCGTGAGCGCTAATGTGGCTTGCCAATCTTCGCGCCAGGTAAAGAGATCATCTTTGGGGTCAAAGTCATCGTTTTGTTTTGGCTCACTCCAACCGGATGATAGTTTGCGAGCGTCGGACATCTCCGCATCGCCCACGACCGTCAGGCGCTCACCGAATTCACCAAAGCCAACAGGCAAGTCTTCGCCAATGTCTTTTAAAACAATCAGATCATGGGTGAGATAATCAGTCATGCTCAGGTTGAGTTGTATCTGTTGGCTAGATAAGAAGCATTGCGTGTTCCCGCCGCTGACTCTGGCTGAAATCACCACATCAAGGAGCATTTCATAAGCCGCGAACGAGCCTTGTGTCGTCAGTGCCAGTCGATTCAACGCGCGGATACCATTGAACATCACGCGTACTTCTTTTCTGGCTACCGCATTGGAGGGCTCAACCACCGCCTGCATGCCAAGTGAGGTTTCCAGCGTTTTTTCTAATGTTCGTATCACTTTCATTGGATTGCTGCCTTTAACTGCTCTAATGCCATCTCTTGTTGTGCTTGCTGCTGCTCTGGGCTTAAGTACATGAACTCACGACTGGAGACTTTGACCTGTGGCGTTCGGATATACAGCACATAAAACACGCCTTTATCTGCGCCTTTGTTGTTTCGGTTGGCTTTGGTCTTCACCTTTTGACCAAAAGCCTTACCCCCCAAAGGCGCTCGTCCCATGATGGAATGCGGACGGTAGAAAATCTTCCAGCCTTGACGCTCTAATCCTTCCAAGGTTTTACGCACCCCATATACTTCGGAGCGTTTCTTTACCTGCTTGTTAACCGGTATAGCGAGCTGCTTGGCTTTCTTGGCCTTTATCACGCCGCCATTGTTAATCAGTGGCGCATGGGCTTTGTTGGTGCCCACTCGGTATTCATCTTGGCCTGCCTGATACGTCAATGAGGCGTAGGTTTCCCCTGTATCAAATAGGGGTTTAGCCCCTGCGTTCTTGGTGTTTTTGGTCAATGGTGAATTGGGCTTAAACGTGCCGCTTTTCATGTTGTCGCGCACGCACTGCAAACCAAAAGGAGCTAACGTCTCGGGCAGTCCCTCGATCGTTTTAGTGGTGTTGTGCAGTGCATCGAGAAAACCTTTCATCACTGATACGCTCCATTGAACGGTGTTTGAATCAGGCTTAAATTCTGCCTTTTATTTAGCGGTCATCTGCCGAACGGAAGTTAATCAACGCTTCGAGGGATAAGCTTCACACTCACTAGAACAATAAGAAGGAAACCCCATGGCCCCACGCTCAAAGGTGGAATTGCACGGGCTGCTTGAACGCGTCATTGAGATGTACACCGTGGACAAGATGAAGCTGGACGATATCGCGGAGGCGCTCAAAGAAGACGGCTTTGATATTTCACGTTCGTCAGTGCACCGTGTACTTCGCAGTAATCAGGAATTGATTGAAGAGCAGCGTCTGGTTCAAGAGCAAGCGGAGGTGTTTCTAAAGGAGTTCAAAGACAGCCCCAACACCGATATCTCAGAGCTGAACTTACAAATCATGCAACGCTACATGTTCAAAGTATTGCGTGAATTGGAGTTTGGCCCTGAGTCATTTAAAGATCCGAACAAGCTGGCTAACTTGTTAGCGCGACTATCGGATGCACAGGTGAACCTTGACCGATTGAAAGTCGAGTTTCGTAAAGGGGTGGATGCGGCAAAGGCCGAGTTTGAAAGTCAGCTTACCGATATGCTCAAAGAGACGCGCCCCGAGCTCTTATTTGAGTTAGTGGGCATCATTCAGAAAATTCGTATCGACCAAAAACCGAAACGAGGTCGTCGATGAGCAGCCTCTTTGGTGGATTGTCCGATGCGGATTTAGAGAACATTCGAGACAGTGCGCATATTGCCGCTGAGGATAAACGCGTCACAAAGAACACCAAAGCCCAAGAGCGGCGTGATTTAGCTCGAAAACAAAAAGAAGAAAAGGCGCGTCAAAAGCGCCGCGCCAAATCTAAACGCGACTTTGCCTACTTCTGTCAAACCTATATGCCTGATGCGTTCACGCTTGAGTTCAGTGAATACCAGCTCGCACTGACTCGCCTAGCAGCAAATCGACATTTGAATCATCAAGACGAAGCGCTGTTCAAAGCGCTCATTGACCCGCGTGACCACGGCTTTATCAAACAACCCCTTACGCTTGAAAACGGCAAGCGTGGTGAGTATGAGGGCATTCTCGATATCGAGCCACGCGACCACGGTAAAACTACCCGTAATACTCAGGCCATGCCCTTATGGCTGGCGCTCAATCATCCAGGCTCTTTTATTGTCATTTGTGGTGCGTCCGCCGATAGCGCCAAAGAAATGATGGATGCCATCAAAGATGACTTAGAAGATAACGAACTTATCCTGGACGATTACGGGGAGCAGCGAGGCAACACCTGGACGAAACGCAAAATCAAACTGGCCAATGGCTCTTCCATCGTGGCGGTCGGTCGTGGGCAGCGACTGCGGGGTATCAAGAATAAATACCAACGTCCGACTCACATTATCTGTGATGACTTACTCGATGATAAAGAGGTGGAATCGCCGACACTGCGTCGTCAGGCAGAGCGCTGGTTTAAACGCGTAATTATGAACCTGGGCAAAGGGGCGCTGACCATCATCGCCAACACCATCATGCACCCAGATGATTTACCGTCACGTCTGCTTAAACAAATTGAAGATGGCCGTTTACCTAACTGGTTGGGGCTGCGCTTTAGTGCCATTACCCCATCGGGGCATTCCTTATTTCCATCGCGTTGGAGCTTGCAAGAGTTAGACAATAAACGCATCGCGTCTGGCAGTGCGTGGTGGACAGAATGGATGAACCGTCCCATTGCCGATGAAGATGCCGACTTCAAGGAAGAGTGGTTTGTCTACTTCAAACCTTATGAATTGGATCTTCGAGATTGCACCATTGGTATGGCGATTGACCCTGCTACGGGCCTTAAAAAAGGCGACTGGTCCTTTATTGCCGTGGTGGCTCGACACAAAATTACCATGGTGGATCATGTGCTGTTTGCCAAAGGCTGGAAAGAGTCCGACCTTAAGTTTGCCCAGCGCATTGTGGATGTCTTCCGGCAACACAGGCCGTCCTTTGTGATGTTCGAAACCGTTGCGTTCCAGAAGATTTACAAAAAAGAAGTGATGCGTTACGCCAAGAAGAAAGGCGTGCGCCTTCCGGTTCGAGAGTTCAAAGGGGGCAATAAGCAAGTGCGTATCAAGTCACTTTCTTCACAAGTAGAGAACGGACTTATCCAATTCTTAGAGACTCAGACGTTGCTTCGTCAAATGTTTTTAGAGTTCCCTCGTGGCCATGATGACGGACCCGATGCAGTGGAGATGGCCATCAGTGGTTTCGAGTCTGGCTTTGTGGGCGGCGCAACACCACAAACGCCCAAATCAATCAGTAGCGCCGCGAAAGCGCTCTCACGCTTTGGTGGTGGGGCCTTGCGACGAATGATGCGTTAGGAGTCTCTATGTTCAACAAACTCGCAGAAATTAAAACCAAACTCAGCGATGT
>NZ_JBFRVM010000246.1:0-6064 GCF_041475145.1 Vibrio sp. 10N.222.49.A3 | reverse complement strand
CTGCTGGTGCGGATCACTTGTTATGTGACCTAATTTTTGACAACTATCTTAAGCTTTTTATCTATTAGTGTTACCCCTGCATGAGTCACTGATATGTTTCCATCAGAATCAGTCCTCGGAGTCATCAATATATTACATTCACTTCCATCATTATTGAGAAGGCTAGCGGAAATAGAAGGTGATTGACCTTTTTTATGTTCGCTCTTTTTTATCTCAAAACGATAATATTTACGACCATCTTGTTTTCTTTCTTCAAAATCATCGGAACCTAGTAATATTATATATGGCTTAAGTTTTAGAAACTTTAATACAGCGAAAGAAATACTCAAAACAGCTGCGATAATCTTTAGGAAAATGACCACATAATTTAACGCGCCTTCTCCAATGACCGATTCCAGTTCTTTTAAGACAGAAGCAATGGCACCGAATATAACAGCTACAATAAACATCCAATCAATTTCATCTAAATTCATTTATTCTCCTTTACACCACCAAATCCAAGGTTCCATTATACACATAGCCCCGCCTTAAACATTAAGGCTAATTCGAACCAAAATTTCCATAGTCGAATCGTTTGTTATATTTATTCTCTTTTGATACGAACTATAAATTACCAATTATTTTTTGAATTTCATCTGGATTTAAGTAGCTATTATTAACTTTACCTTCAATCAAAAAACCGTCTGCTAATATTTGGGATAATTTTTGAACAGACTTTTCATTAAAGAGCTTCGGATAGATCCGCGTATACGCATTGAACGTTGCCTTTAAGTTACGGTGGCAATCTTCAGCTGAACTGAGTGTTGTGACCTCTCCCGAATTAAATATAGGTATGAAAATTTCAAGTAGGTTGTTTTTTAACTCTTGCTTTAGCTTTCTGCGACTTGTGATTTTCTCGAGCCCAAGACCTAAAAAGAATGCCAGAATACCAGGGAGCCATCCATTCATGAAACTATGAAGTGAAATTTTCCACCACTCAATATCATTAATTATAAAATACACTAACTCTTCCTATTGCCCGTGACGTACTTGAAAAATATAACGCCTTAAACATCGAAACTAAAGACAAACCTACAATGCCGAATGTAATAAATTGTGTTGATTAATTTGTTAGACGAATGTTGCCTTCAGCAACGCGACTTGTTGCTCAAACAACCCACTATCAAATTTGGAGTAAGATTTAGCTATATTTACCCATTGAACTCCGGTTTCATCAATATGACGAAATTCAATTTGTAACGCATATTTTGAACAACGAAGAAAACCAAATATAAAACCTACAATCGTTAAAGTAACAACTAAAGCTTTCAACCAAAAAGGTGTACTCTCAAGAGTTGGGATTGCTAACCAAACTGCTCCGGAGAAAACAAATAACCAAAATATTATTTGACCTAGATTGTCGAGTAAGCCAAGTTTCTTAACTCTCACATTATTAATTTTTGATAAAGGATACGAATCTTTTTTAAAGCTAAACTCTTCTTGGCTCAGTTGAAAATCTGTTTCCTTGTACATTATTGCCTCCATTTTTATCAACACTCTTAAATGCTTTATTAGCTTTTTTGGGTTACATACTTTGCGTGAATATCGAGAACAAATGGCTCCACTAAAGCTATACATCGGTCTAGATCGTCATCCGTTATATCTACTTTCTCACCATCTAAGGTATGACCATTTCGATGCACAAGGTCATGGCGTAACTCAAGTTGTTTTAATAGCTCTCTGCTGATATTAAAACGAATGCCAAGAACTTTTTTATAATACATTTCAACATCATTAAGCCGATGCCATACCAATGCTTTCATTGAATGTATCAAATACTCATCAATAGGGTTGTTTAAAGCAAAAGGAACCGTCACGGTAGCAGAACGAAACTTGTCATGGCTTGCTAGTTTTCGGAGTGATTCTGGAGAATTAGTAAGTTCAAAAATGAACAAGTTTGAAAGATACTGTTCCATTAAGCTTATCACGTTCGAAAAATACAATTGGTTGTGAAAACTATCTCTACTTTGGGCTCTTATTTGCGTAAGTCCTTCAGTGAAAGTATTGAGATATACATCAAATTCCGTATCAGAACTCATTAGCATGGTACTCCACTCTAATTTGCTCTTTTAACGCTCCATCCTTTGTCTCAACGTCTAGCGTCCAATCAACACCAACATTGGAAGACCAAACATTAATGTTAAACTCATTACCTTCCTCGTCTTCAAACGAATCATAGTTTTCGCTAACACTATCCCTATAACGTTCTGCCACAAAGTTAGGAGACGGTACGCTAACAACCGTAACCTCTTCAGTACCGCGATAAATAAGTAGATAGCCACCGGAAATGGGTGGCATACAGTCATTACCTTCTAACGTAAACTTCATCATCTCATTTCTCAAAATACAAATACGTTTCGATTATAACAGCATAGTTTTAGGCTTACACCTTCAGAAAGCTAACGCCCGCTTAAGTGGTGAGTAGCGTAAGACCGATGTTTCTGCAAACCACCTTAAACACAGAACGCAACGTATAGTAAAAATGTCACGTGTTACGAATTAACCCTAAACAGTTCGATATACGGTTGTGCCAGGCTCAGAGTTTGGCCCCAACTTACTGCTAAAAACGAACAGACAACTAACTAAAATACCTATCTCGAAAAGCTGACATAGAAAAGATGCTGTCTTAAACACCAGACCTGAATCCATCCAAGGCATCGCTATTTCAATTAGCACAGCGGCTAAAACCAAAGTATACCCAACTCGTTGATGCCATTTACCTAACACTCGCGAAAAGTGATGGAAAGCTAACAGATAAAACACCGAAAAAAAAGGCATTATAAACCAGATGAGATACTCAAAAATTTCAATCAACGAGCTACTACCTTCGCCCAAAGTTGCCATTAGAATAGAGATAATAAAGTTGAGTAGCATGTAAAGAAACGGATATATAAGAATACCCAAGGCAAGATACCGAACTGATTTTTTAACTCCACTTTCCACTTGTGTTACCTTCTCTAGTTGGAGTGACGCATAACACCCAATTAAGTAGCTGACAACGCTACTAATACGTTCAAAATTACCACCAAAATCACTTAAACTGAACTGAGTTGAAAATCCCAAGCGTTGACAGTCTGCTTTAATTGCTTGTTGTTAGCTCTACGACTTAGACTGGACAAGACACAATTTATTGAAATTCATCGCCATGATTTTCTAATGTTTTAGTACCACACTCTAAACAAACTACATAGCGATCGATTAAATCTAGTGACGCTCCTGCTGGACTAGCCATCCCACCCAAAAAACCCGCAAGAAATTCCTTAAACTTTTCTTTCTTACTATTGCCATATTTGGACGGTTTTTGCTTAATCAATTCTTTATGTTCTGTTTTTTGACCACATTTGTCGCAATACCTAGCACTCATTTTAACCTCAATTGTTGTTTTATAAATCCTGAGAATGATATCGGAGTAGCTGCGCATATGAATGAGAAGTGAATCACGCATATGAACCAGTACGCACATTTAATAAGTAGAACTAACGCTTATTAGATAGAAAATTCTGCATTTAAATACAGAGTTTTTCTGTCTAGTCTGATTTATGGGAAAGGATTATACTCATTAACCCTATTTATAACAGTGATTTAAATCATTAACTGTAAAACTGGATGCTTAAAGTGTGGATTCTCGTCGTAGAAATGCAGAAAGGGCTACTTTCCTAAAAAAATAGCCCTTTCGATTGCTGTGAATCATCGGCGTTTCTTGTAGCGTTTTCGTGTGGTGTTCGCCCTTACCACACGCCCGTTCTTGAGCGTGTAACCTTTCTTAAGTTGGCCGTTTGGTCGACGACCTTTGCACTTGTGTCCTTTCATTGGGGTTCTCCAGTTTTCGTATCCGTTGCTCTTGGTCTTGTTGCACTCGCTTTATCCAGTTGATGTCTGTTTTCAAAGCCGCAATCGTGCCGAGGCTTGAGACTCAACCTGTAATAAATGCAATGACCAACGCATCAAGAAACGCCATCACTTCGTTTTCCATCGAGATCCGTAATATTCAAGTAGGTATCGCACCATGGCGCGTAATTGGGAATAAAAGACAAAATGAATGAAACGAACGCTCTAATAAACAACAAAGTGTTTCGATAAAATTGAGCTTAAAAAGTGACACTGCAACATAACTACCCTCCACTTTAATTGACGAACAGTAACAGTGGCCTCGTGACTCGTTGTCACAGCAAGCCATAAAACTCGCACACATAACTCTGATTACGACAAACCGAACCACAGTAAATTTAACTGTATAAATATACAGTTAAATTGATACCCCCGCAAAAACCACACTTATCGAGTGAATAGCATTCAAAACCAACGCCATGCGTACAGAATTTGTTCTAAAAATCAGTTTAATCATTAACTTTTCTGTATAATCTTCAATTCAATTTTAACTATTGGGTTCGAATGTGAATACTCGATAGAATCTCTGTTTGCGGTGACATCACGCATAACCACAAAGTTACATGTATGGATGATTAACATTTTGAGCGACAACGTATTCAGGCAAATCAATATATTCCTTTCGGTTTTTTGCCTCGCTGCCACTCTACTGTCGTTTATCTCTTACCGTACGATCATGGATCAAAACTACGTTATCACTCCAGATAGATTCCCTACACTCGTTAACACTGACCAAGAACATAATGGTGGCACCAAAGGGGTGCTGTATAAGTCAGAAGACACCATTGAGTTACAGTGTGACTTTAAGCGTACCTATAGCTCGCCATTCTGTGAGATTGAGTTCGTTATCTCTACGGAAGGTAAAGGTCTGGATCTCTCAGTGTATGACTCAGTGACCATCAATATGGATTACGAAGGCCAAGAACAGCCAAGGTTTCGCTTTTACATTCGAAATTACGACGAGAATTACAGCGTTCAAGGTGACGCTATGTCTAATAAGTTCAATCGTTTAGATTTCTCGTTACCCGATAGAAAACACATCGACTTAGATTATTTCAATGTCCCTTTGTGGTGGATCGACTATTACAACCACCCTATTACGAATAGCGCCGTAGACGTTACCAATGCAGTGTCTGTTGAGTTAGGGCTTGGTGCTAGCACACTTGATGGGCACCATAAACTGACAGTACAAAGCATCGTTTTTCACGGCAAGACGATCGACAAGTTTGTACTAGGAAAACTCTTAATTAGTTTATGGGTGCTGTATGCGATTTACTATATATCTTGTGCGTTATATCTAGCCAGAAGAACAAGAACAGATGCCGCACAGCAACAACGTTTGTTGACTCAAGAAATTGAAGAGCTAAAGATAAAGGCTACAACCGATCCGTTAACCGGCTGTAGGAACAGAACTGAAGCTTTAGATGCTTTCTATGATTTTGAATGGTTAGCCCAGCAAGGAAAAACAATTCACATCGCTTTGTTTGATTTAGACCATTTTAAGCAAATCAATGATCAACATGGCCATGAAGTGGGTGACAAAGTACTTATTCAGTTTGTCGCAACGGCGAACGAGAGTCTTGGTGAGCAATATTTACTTTATCGCTGGGGTGGTGAGGAGTTCCTTTTAGTTTGCCTGGAGCAAACTGCGCTACAGTGTAACGAATCTATCAATAATCTATACCTAGCAATCGACCAAAGCGTTTGGCCTAAAGCGCTTAAAGTAACGACTTCGACTGGAGTAACACAGCTTAAGCAACATGAATCGATACGTTCTGCAATTAAACGTGCAGACAAGGCACTCTACCAAGCGAAAGACAACGGACGAAACCAAGTCGCAAAGTTGTACTAAAGCTCGCTTGACTAGACTGCAGTTACACATTCAACTCTCTTCCAATACTCAATCAAGACGCCATTAATACCCTGTCGATATCTACTCTCCATTTAAGCAGCCGTCAGATTTTCAACGCTGACTAAACAAGCCAAAAGCTTTGCTGCCTCATTAGGATTCTAATCGTTATGTAGGCCTATAAGCGCGCTCTCACCATCGGTAACAACACATTCTGTAGTAACGCCATTAATCGCATTCTCAGGTTATATGTATCGTTTCTAAGCTTCCTAACTAATAAGGATTAAG
>NZ_JBFRVM010000245.1:0-2987 GCF_041475145.1 Vibrio sp. 10N.222.49.A3 | reverse complement strand
AGGTTAATAACTATCTTTCTTTATATTTAGATTAGGTTTTTTACTTATGAAATTAAAAATACTCTTTTTATTTGGTCTACTGCTGCTTCTTCTCGGTTGTAAGGAGAAAGGAGGGTCTGAGGTGCAGAAGATATTTACCGGAGAATTTCTCCTCTCACCACATGAAGTGGTTGATTTTTCAGAAATAGTGAAGAGCAGACCTCAAACAGCGTGCTGCAACGAGGCCATAGAGTTAGAGGTAATGTCAGGAAAAGAATTCATAAAACTAACCAAAGATAAGAAAATCGTCGCGCTCAAAGATGGTGAAGTGAAGCTAAAGAACAAACGGAATGGTGATTTATATTACTTAAAAATTGATTCGAATGACTTAGGGACGGCATTTTTAAACTTAACTTTCATCGATTTACACACGGGAGTCGTGTTGACTGATGATGTGCTTAAAGTAGGACATAGTTACGCCTTAGGGATGTCTAGCCGTTTCCCATTAAAACAGAGCGATGTGCAATTAGAGACCACAAATGAAAAACTAATCCAACGTGATGCCGTCGGCAATATCTTCATCACCCCAACCGAAGCAAATGTTCAAGGCAGCAACCTTTTAATTAAAATTCAAGCGAACGGCCGAAAATACGCGAAATACTTTAAAATAAAAGAAGAACAAATTAAGGGAAGCAGGTTAATTACGGACCCTCAAAAGCGTTTCTTGCCTGTTGGAGCAAAAGTCCTCCCTTTGGTTTCGTATATTAGCGCGGACGGAAAGATTCACTCTGTTAGAGCAGAGCTGTTAACCTATGTAATTGATGGAAAAGAGCTATCTCTGGCCGCTCTCCACGAGTATCTGTCTGATCCAAAGAACACAGGCCGACATAAGATCTTGGTCAAACACCCCAATTTAGTAGAGGCCAGCTTAAACTATGAAATAGTAACGTTGAGTGATTATGTGACAATGTTCGGAATAACAGTCAACCTTCCCGCCTTCCCAAAAGCATTACAAGCTCATGTAGATATTCCATATCGTCTTCTTGTAACGAGCAATGGAATAGATGTAACCTCCTTAGTCGAACTCGAGGTGGGCCCCGACGAGGCTGGGAGAATTGAGGACGGTTTTCTCATAGTTTCTAACAAAGAGGTAAAAACCTTCTTAGTCTCTGTCTCAATTAACGAAAATAAACTTTCTTCGTACATCCCCCATCATCCCGATTATTACAGAGTGAATGTAGATAAAACAGATCTACGTTTAAACCTTAATATAGCGGATAGTCTCTACACTAAAAGGGATAAAGATTTGCCCTTACATTTATTATTGAATGACGTTAATGTAACTGGCCGTAACCTAGGCGTTCAATTCATTAATTCCACAGGAGAAAAAGTCCCTGGAAGTGACGGAAAAAAGGCTTGGTCCACCTGCAGTTTGAGTTTTTCTGATCCATCGGCGACGGTCCTCTTTGATGACAAAATTTATGGAGTGCCCGAAAATCAAACGCATGAATCACTGCTCACGTTTGATTGCCGTGAACGAAATCATATCACCCCCCATCAAGCAATAGACTTTGTGGCGATAAGTAGTATGGGGTTAAATGAAGTGATCGACCACTATGGTACGCCTTCCTTACTTCATCCAGAAGAAAATGGAGTTTATAGAATAGTGTATGATAAATTTAACCAACAATCGGTGCAGGTTAATGTCTCTCCATTTCTGAACAACATTTTCAACCATTATAGCAAAAACTGGCTTACGGGACCGTACACAGTTTCGGGCTCTGAAGACCTAATTGTAGATTCACGGGGAAACCTAACGTTTTTAGGAAGCTTCCAACCCTCCACCCTAACCCTCCACAAACAACTTCAAGGGGAGGAGCTGATAACTTATAATCTTGAGGTCGATTACAGCAAGACCGAAACATCAGAAACCCACGTCTATAATCAAAATCATTCTTGGATGACTCTTGCGAAAAATATTGAATTAGATGGACAAACTCTGTCTTTTGAAAATGTACCTTATCTAGCAAAGGGTATTCCAATTACGGTAAGTGCTCTGAATCAAAAAGGTGAAAATATAATTATTAATCCTTATATTCGCTTTAAGGCCGATAAGCCTACTGAGAATGATGCCATCATGTTAAACGGTAATCAGTTGTTCATGAATACTCAGGGCTCAGTAGGCCAATATCAATTTGCTTTGTTAGATAAAGAATATAGGCAAGAGTTATCAGGCATCCTTTTTAACATCGTCGATACGATTAAAATACATTCGATTCAAGGCCCACACTTAAATACTTCAATTCCCGTAGGCTCAATTGGTCGCTTGGCATTTAAAAGAAAAAATGGGCCAGACTATGAAATTAATCTCAATCGAACCACCTCTTTCTTAAGGTCTTATCAATACATGTCTACTATGTTTGGAAATGTTTTTTCGAAATCAGGGGGAAATATTTTACCCGTAGACACTGGAACAGGGGTGATAAATACAATAGGTTCAGCTTATCGAAATGGCTTTGGTATCAGTGAGAGTCTTATGGCTGAACTGGAACAACCCGTTCAATATGACTTTGAGATTATCGATCCATTAGGAAACTTATTGTTTTCATGGTCCCGCTAACTGATTATCTATCGATTTAACAGACATAAATAGGTTAAGAATGTCGTCTGAAGCGGCATTCTTTTCTAAAAAAACAATAGATCGTAAAAATAATTTATTTAACCTCCTCAGACCCTTACCAATAAATTGATTAAACACAATAAAACAAGATCCGATAGTTCCCAATTAAATTTCACCCAATCGTTAACTTTTTTCAAGATATTCCCTATCCAATTACATCGCACTTGTAAAATTTATACTTCTACCTCAACAACATTTTATATTCTTACAAGCAACCATTTACATTGAAATCGATTTAAATGGTGTGTGGTGAAGAATTGAAAATACAGGGGCATTTTTGGAACACTTTCCAATTAGTCTTTGTTTTCACTAAGAGGCTAAATTATCG
>NZ_JBFRVM010000244.1:0-2717 GCF_041475145.1 Vibrio sp. 10N.222.49.A3 | reverse complement strand
AGTATCAGACAACTTCACATTTTAACTTTCATTGCTGCTTAGAACCTTATTCTATTCACATGGTGATTTTATGACACGCTTACTCTAGTTTAGCAAAAACAGATTGCCACTAATTGGAACGAACATGCAACTAGCAAACTAAACATAAGTTACTTAAATTACACTTTTAAATAATTTCTTATACAGACACTTTTAAAGTGATCTATAATGAACTTATATATTAAGGCGACCCCAATAGTAACAAAAGTACATTAAAAGGCACTTATGAAAAAAGGTAAGATGGTAAAGGCACAACCTATGCCTGATTTGAATACCGAGTTCAGTATGGAAACGCTGGGGAGCGCCATTCGCTCTAAACGCACCGATAGAGGCTGGCGTATTGATGATCTCGCTTCAAAAGCCAATTTATCTCGTAGGACAATCATGAAGATTGAAAAAGGCGATACCAGTGTCACCTTTGCCAATGTACTCGTTCTCATGGATATCTTAGGGCTGTCGTTACGCCTTATCGACTTAAACCTATTTGTTCGTCCACATAACCAAATAACCTCCCAAGATGAAAACAGCGTGATAAGCAATGAGGATGGTTGGTATGAGTAAATTGCAACAATTAGACGTGTTTATCGGTACGAATACCAAAATTGGTCGTTTGATTCTTCCTGTCGGAACAGAAACAGAGTTCTCGTTCATCTATGAAGATGAATGGAAACACACTGGTTTTCCGATTTCTCCACACATCCCTGTTGATGATCAGGCTTCGCCACGAAGTATCGAGAATTATCTCAGAAATCTACTTCCTGAAGGAGAAGCCTTTGAGGAGATGATACAAAACACCATTATCTCCAAAAGCAATACGTTTGGGCTAATTCGTAAGCTTGGTGCGGAAACATCTGGCGCATTATCTTTTCGAGTCCCAAACTCAGAACCTGAGGAAACCAGCTTTAGAGCTGTCCCTGATGATGAACTAATAGAACGACTAGAGCGAAATTTAGCACCATTAGTTTATTGGGACGGTAAGGTTCGCCTTTCGGTTGCCGGTGTGCAAAACAAGTTAAACTTACTTAAGCGCGGCGATGAATGGGGATTTGGTGAAGGAAAATTAAGTTCGAACTACATTCTGAAGTTTGAAAGCGGTAAAGCACCGTGTATTGCTGTGAATGAGTTCTTTTGCATGACATTAGCTAAGCTAGCAGGTTTGGACGTCGCTAATGTTGAGTTAACCCGTATTGGGAAGACTAGGACACTGATCATAGAGCGGTTCGATCGTACCTATATCGAGGCTCGTGATGTCGTTCAACGAAAACATGTGATTGATGGCTGTCAGGCGACTGACTTACCTCCAGGTTACAAATACGAGCGTCAGAATGGGGATGAAGGCGATGGTGTATATATGCGTGATGGCGTTTCTTTCCCACGCCTACTGAGCGTCAAAACCATAGATACGGTAATCACCAACCTAAAGCTTACCCAATGGATGCTCTTTAATCTAGCAACACTAAACTACGATGCTCATGGTAAAAATATTAGCTTCTTCATCACCCCTAAAGGCCTTGAACTGACCCCTTTTTATGATTTAGTCAACATAGAAGCTATCGCTCAAGAGGGAGTAAAACGCAACTCACAAAGCGGTAAATTGTCTGCTGATGAGGGGCGTGCCGTCAGTATCCCTCAATATTTTGCAATGTCGATTGGAGATTGGGAAAGTGAAGGCTTTCAAAATCCGCCGAAAGGTAACTTCAAACACCCTATCACCAGCTATGATTTAGCTGAATTCGGTGCTCTGCTCGGCTATTCAGGCACCAAAATGGCTTCCATAATTGCAGAAACCATTGGTGCCATAAAGAATGCCCTGAAGGAAACGGTTGGACTTACCGAAGCTCAAGGAATCGATGACGGAGAGCGTGAACACATAGAACTATGTGTCTCACTAATCCAAACAGAGTGTGAATACTTGTTAGCGCAAGCCGACAGTGTGCCAGAAATGAGTGAGCTTCTTTAATAGCAAATGCAGGGGCGATCTTTAGCAATTTATAAACCATTTTTGGACAAAAATGAGTTAAGCTTTTCGCTGTAATTAGCTACTTTAGATAAAAATATATATTGTGACCTACGCGCGTTTGAGAATTTTATCGAATGGTTATGCAAAAAGAAAGCAAGGCTATATGCCTTGCCTCTTTAAGCACATATACCAACCATACTGCCAGTATTTCCGCTTACTCAAGCACCAGCTTAATTGCTGATCTGTGAATATTGTCATCGTCAAGATCACATACTGAGGTTTTGTTGGTCACCAACGCTCGATCGAATGCGATATCATTAACGGAGTGTTTAGGCTTCTCTATCGTCTCAGCATTGCTCTGCAGCCCTAAAGATCCACAGGCTTAACTCTTTAAGTACGACTCGTTTCCAAGATTCTCAATTCTTCCTGAAGCCCTTGTCTAATCGACTTGCTTATCTTTTCAAAAGCTTCTAATTTAGCTATTCGATTGCTTAAATTCTGAACTCTTTGTTCTGTTTTATCTGGTGCAATCTCATCTGAAAATCTAGCTATAAACTGGTATTCATTTGAATCCACAGCCCCTGATACATGTTGTAGCCAATCTTTTGTATTATCATTTTTTGCGTGCTCGACAGCTTGTTCAAATATAAAAGTGATTAAAGTTCTTGCTGCTGAATCGAGGTGTTTAGCTAGCTCAACCGTATCCGCCCCATGAACC
>NZ_JBFRVM010000243.1:0-30781 GCF_041475145.1 Vibrio sp. 10N.222.49.A3 | reverse complement strand
CTGCTGGTGCGGATCAGAACGACAGCGCCTACAACTACGGGAGTCACTAAACCTAAGAAGGTGATTAACGTACGTTTTCTCTTGAGAGAACTAGCCCGAGCTTCGAAAATTCTAGTCGTGCCAAAACACCAAAACTCATATTCTTTCGCTTTTTCTTTTATGTTCATCAATCCCACTCGTTCAACACAAGCTTAATGTCCCTGTCTCATTGACATAACTTCAGCCTTTAATGCTCAAACAATATCATATGACCACAAACTAGGAATAGAGAACTATATGAACCTTTTCTAATTTATTGATTTAAATTAAGTAATAACAAATGAGGCGCTCAATCAATATTTCGATTTTCTAGCCGAGTCAGACGCTCGTCCATCTTTTCCATCATTAAGCGCAGCCACTTAACATCGGTTTTAAGTGTAATGCCTCCCCCACCCCGCTAGACAAGGCACTAGTAACCGCGACTATTAGTGTTTGATACTCTGCCATTATTTGAACTCACTGCGTAGGGTTTCCCATAGGCCAAATACTATTGGAGCACTTGCGCCAATAATGCCACCAAATTGAACACCGTCTGCCGATACGCTTGCGGTGATAACTTCAGGGTGACCAGCTGCCAAAACCGCTCCTGCGCCAGATAACGCTAAACCCTTTTTAGCCGATGACAGGCCAATGTCGATTGAGAACTCCCACCCAATAAGCACACTGTTGCACTTTATATTTTTAAACATATTCACCAGATCTCTAATTCAGCTTGATTAATCAGTTATGCCTTGAGTCACACTGTCGTTTTGAGTTACCTTGTCTTATTCAAAGTCGTAGGTCACAATACGCTCTGTACCTGACTTTAATAAAATCAATGTCTCCTCAAACAAGGTTACCTAGCAATAGGAGCTGAATGGGGATGTTTGATTGAACGGTGAAAAATTTGGACCACACATTAATAGAGCAAGTTGAAGGGATATGCGTATCGCGAGGTGTTAGGCTAACACCCCAAAGAAAGCGAGTGTTTGAGCTTATCCTATCTAATAAAAAAGCCTCCAGTGCTTATGAATTATTAGAGCAATTGAAAGTCAGTGAACCGCAAGCCAAGCCTCCTACAGTTTATCGCGCTTTGGATTTTTTGTTAGAGCAAGGGTTCATTCACCGAGTTGAGTCAACGAATAGCTTTATATGCTGCTGCTCTTGCAATGCCAACACGCATTTTTCCCAATTACTGATCTGCGATAAATGTGGCACTGTGATAGAATTACAAGACGATGCGCTTGTCGCCCTACTCGCGAGTAACGCCGAGCAGCATGGATTCAAGTTGACCAACCATGTCATTGAATCACATGGCATTTGCCAAACTTGCTCCTCCGAAATGAAAGAATAAGATTATAGAAGAACATTATGCGCGCTGAATTTGTAAACCCGTTTTTAGCTTCTTTGATGAACGTACTAAAAACGATGGCATCTCTAGAATTAAAGCCTCAGAAACCAAGAGTGAAGAAAGATGAAATCGCTCGTGGTGATGTATCCGGCCTAATTGGCATGGTTGGTACACAGTCTCGTGGCTCAATGTCGATCACCTTTGATGAAGGGCTTGCTCTAGAAATCATGGAAAACATGCTAGGTGAACGACCAAACGGTTTGAACGAAGAAGTGACCGACATGGTGGGTGAAATCACTAACATGGTAACCGGTGGCGCAAAGCGTATTCTTGCAGAAAGCGGCTTTGACTTCGATATGGCAACGCCAATCGTGGTTTCAGGTAAAGGCCATACTATTCGTCACAAGTGTGAAGGCGCAATCATCATCATGCCTTTCTCATCTCAGTGGGGTAATGCTTTCATCGAGATCTGTTTCGAATAGAGACAATCGAGTAAATAAAAAGCGAAAGGCTGACGTACATACGTCAGCCTTTTTTATTGCCGTAAAATCAACGGACATAAAAAACGCCAACCGAAAGGTTGGCGTTTACAATTATTACTTGGTGTTACTTAAACAGTCTTAAGCTTTCAGCGCTTTAAATGCGTTGATTAGACCGTTAGTAGAGCTGTCGTGAGACGTTACTTGTGCATTGTCTGCAAGCTCTGGAAGAATTTGGTTTGCTAGTTGCTTACCAAGTTCTACGCCCCATTGGTCGAAGCTGAAGATGTTCCAGATAACACCTTGAACGAAGATCTTGTGCTCGTACATCGCGATTAGGTTACCTAAAGAGCGAGGGTTGATTTGCTTAACAAGAATAGAGTTCGTTGGGCGGTTACCTTCAAATACTTTGAAAGGTACTAGCTCAGCAACTTCTTCAGCTGTTTTGCCTGCTGCTAGGAACTCAGCTTCTACTGTCTCTTTTGTCTTACCGAAAGCTAGCGCTTCAGTTTGAGCAAAGAAGTTAGACATTAGCTTCTGGTGGTGATCAGATGCTGGGTTGTGGCTGATAGCCGGAGCAATGAAGTCTGATGGGATCAGCTTAGTGCCTTGGTGAATCAGTTGGTAGAACGCGTGCTGACCGTTTGTACCAGGTTCACCCCAGATGATAGGGCCTGTTTGGTATTCTACTGGGTTACCTTCACGGTCAACGAATTTACCGTTAGATTCCATGTTACCTTGCTGGAAGTAAGCAGCAAAACGGTGCATGTATTGATCGTAAGGTAAGATTGCTTCTGACTCAGCGCCGTGGAAGTTGTTGTACCAAACACCAATTAACGCAAGGATCACTGGAATGTTGCTTTCAAATTCCGTTGAAGCAAAGTGGTTATCCATCTCGTGTGCGCCATCGAGTAGCTCAGCGAAGTTATCGAAGCCAATAGATAGTGAGATAGAAAGACCGATCGCTGACCATAGTGAGTAACGACCGCCTACCCAATCCCAGAATTCGAACATGTTGTCAGTATCAATACCAAACTCAGCAACTGAAGCCGCGTTTGTTGATAGTGCTGCGAAGTGCTTAGCAACGTGTGCTGAGTCGCCCGCTTCAGCCAAGAACCAATCACGCGCAGAGTGTGCGTTCGTCATTGTTTCTTGAGTGGTAAATGTCTTAGATGCCACTAGGAACAGTGTTGTTTCTGGGTTAAGAGGCTTAAGTGTCTCAACGATGTGAGTGCCGTCTACGTTAGAAACAAAGTGCATGTTTAGGCGAGTTTTGTATGGCGTAAGTGCTTCAGTTACCATGTATGGACCAAGGTCTGAACCGCCGATACCGATGTTGACGACATCAGTGATCTCTTTACCTGTGTAACCTTTCCACTCACCAGAAACGATACGGTGTGTGAACAATTCCATTTTTGCTAGTACTGCGTTCACTGCTGGCATTACGTCTTTGCCATCAACCATTACTGGCTTGTCGCTACGGTTACGTAACGCAGTGTGAAGAACTGAACGACCTTCAGTCTTGTTGATTGCATCACCGCCGAACATTGCTTCGATTGCAGACTTAACTTCAGTCTCGTTCGCAAGAGCAAATAGGTGCTGCATCGTTTCAGCGTCGATAAGGTTCTTAGAGTAATCCACTAAGATGTCTGAACCGAAACGAGTAGAAAAGCTCTCGAAACGCTTTGCATCTTGAGCAAATAGCTCTTTCATATCCATATCTTGAGCAGACTCAAAATGTGCAGTTAGAGCTTTCCACGCTTGTGTTTGCGTTGGGTTGATATTTTTCAACATGGTATCTATCCCGATGTTACTGTAGGTTTTATTCTAGACGTCACCAAAGTGATGAATAGAACCCCCGATTAGGCGAAAGTTTATATTTTTCTATGATGACCAAATCGCATCATCACTGAAAGATTCTTTGTAATTTTTTTTCACGACGTATTATGCCGCATATGAAGAGCGGTACCTTGAGATAAATCAGAATTAGATTTCCTGATAGAAGAATCGGTACTGACTCTAGCGCTCACATCATTAAATGTGAGCGAAAGCTGATAAATTCAAGTTCAAAAGATAGCGTTAAACCACTTTTTTTCCAAATACATTATAGAGGATGGCGTATGTGGATTCAGAAGACGATACACCTACACGCACAAAAACGTGGATTTCATCTCATCACTGATGAAATTGAACAACAGATATCCGATATCCATTCACTGTCTGTTGGTTTATTACATCTATTCATTCAGCATACTTCTGCTAGCCTTACGCTAAATGAGAACGCAGACCCTACTGTCCGCGCCGATATGGAATCACACTTTAATAAGTTTGTGCCCGAACGAGCACCCTACTACAAGCACACCTACGAAGGTGATGATGACATGCCCGCTCACATTAAAGCATCGACACTAGGCACCAGTGTGACAATTCCGATTACCAATGGGCGTTTAGCTTTGGGGACATGGCAGGGCATTTACTTAGGTGAACACCGAGATTGTGGTGGAAGCCGTACCGTTATTGCGACCATTCAAGGTGAGTAACGTTAAGTCATCAACAGTGAAATACCGCTTAACAAACATAATGGTAGGAAACAAAAAGGGTGACACAGTTATGTGTCACCCTTTAAAAATATAAGAGAGTCGAGTTGGTAAACCCAGATTAGAAAGGCTGGTTTATCATAACCCTAAAGGTCCCTTCATCACCGCCTCGCGCTAATTCAGCACGTACAACAATGCCTTCAACCTGGAAACGAACTGCGCCGCCTAGGCTCCATTTCATGTCTGTGTGCAGTGTTTTGATATCGTACTCATCAGCAACGCGCCCGACTTCAGCAAACGCCACCCACTGCCACCAAGGCAAATCGTAGTAGTTAATCAGTGGGATATCGCCCAGTGGTTGCCAATCAGGAAGCACTCGATATTCCGCAGAGTAGTGAATAGCAGAACGACCGTGGTAACGGCCTCCGGTATAACCTCTTAAGCGATATAAGCCACCGAGTCGAGCTTGCTCTGTTTCCGGTGGACGAGCACAATCTTGCCCTGAACAGTTGCCCCACGTAGGTGTGTCAGCGGTATAGACATCAAATGCCACCACTTGTTGGTCGAACAAGTTCCCCAAAGGGCCCAATGCAAAATACTGACTGTTTTGGAATGTCCACTTCAGCCATAAGTCATCGTTAGACCAACTTTCAGCGCCGGTAGTAAACTCAAGATTGGTATGAGACCCCTTGGTTGGGTTGCGTGTGCTATCACGGTTATCCCAATCAAACGCCAAACTAAAACCTGTCGCTTGTTCGCTATTATTTAAGCCTTCTAGCTCACGAGCCGTATAGAAAGGCGTAAAGACAATCGAACTGACACCTGACTCTAATGGGGAAGCAAAACTCACATCTTTGATGGGTTGGAAAGCCCCTAGCAAGCCATGCTCTGCAACATTGCCCCAAGGCAGCAGATACTTAAACTCAACCTGATAGTTTTCTTCTAAGCCGTCGGCAATGGTTTTATCATCAATGGATGAATCGTTATCGCCTTGAGAGCCAATGTAATACGGGTTTTCGTTAAAGCGAGCTTGGTACATCTGAGTACTGAACAATACGTTCTCAGACAGTGCGAAGTTAAAGGCTGATAAGAAACCGACGTAGCTGTCTTTATCTGAATAAAGCGCCATGCCAAACAGAGCGGCTTGAGGTTGCCAAACACCCTTTGCGACACCAGCAACCCCGAAGGTATTACCCATGGTTTCAGTACTAAAATAGAAAGGAACAAAGGCTGAATCTTTTTCTTCACTCACAGCGGGAGAAGACAAGCTGACACCGAGTAATGCCATTGCAGACATTAACCAGTGTCGAGTCGTTCGTATGAACATCATTTACTTATAGGATCCATAGTTACTTCGCATTAGTTACTTCGCATTAGTTACTTCGCATTAGCTACTTCACATACTCCATCGCAACACGCGAAGTCAGCTTAGTGACCAGCTCGTAAGCGATAGTGCCAATATGTTCTGCGACTTCTTCTGAAGGTAAATCTTTACCCCATAATGTTGCTTCATCACCGACTTTATCTGCCGCATCAGGGCCAAGGTCAACCGTTAGCATGTCCATTGATACACGTCCGGCGATCGGTACTTTTCGGCCGTTAACGAATACTGGAGTGCCGTTAGGAGCAGTGCGAGGATAACCATCACCATAACCTATCGCGATCACACCAACCTTGGTATCTCGCTCACTGGTCCAGTTACCGCCATAACCCACACTTTCACCCGCTTTAACATCACGAACCGCTATCAAGTGCGAGGTCAAAGTCATTACAGGATAAAAGCCAAGATCTTGCGCTGATTTATCAGCAAAAGGAGAAACACCGTAAGAGATAATTCCCGGTCGAACCCAATCAAGATGGCTGTCTGGCCAAGCTAATAGACCCGCTGAAGCAGCAAGTGAACGCTCACCTTCACAACCGTCGGTGAGCGATAAGAAAAGCTCGGTCTGTTCAACGGTGGTTGCTCTATCAAGTTCATCAGCACAACCGAAGTGGCTCATGTAGCGCAGAGGTTTAGCGACATTCGCACATTGATGTAAGCGCTCAACAAAGTTTTGGTATTGCTCAGGACGAGCACCTAGGCGATGCATACCACTGTCGACTTTTAGCCAAACCACGACAGGTGTTTCTAATTCCGCATTCTCTAGCGCACTTAATTGCTCTTCACAGTGCACCACAGTTTGGATGTTATTGGTCACCAAGATTGGCAAATCACCCGAAGAATAAAACCCTTCTAGCAACAAAATAGGTTTAACAATGCCACCAGCACGAAGCTGTAATGCTTCTTCAATACGCGCCACACCAAAAGCATCAGAGCTTTTTGAATGCTTGGCAATATGCAGTAAGCCATGTCCGTAGCCATTGGCTTTCACAACAGACATTACCTTGCAATGAGGAGCCTTCGACTTTATCTGGTTCAGGTTATGTTCAAGCGCGTTTAAGTCAATACTCGCCGTCGCTGCTTTCATGTAAGTCATTAGTGATTACTCATCATCAAATGCAGGACCTGCATAGTTATCAAATCGGGAGTGTTGACCTTGGAACGTAAGACGAACCGAACCGATCGGACCGTTACGTTGCTTACCAAGGATGATTTCAGCGATGCCTTTCAATGAACTATCTGGGTTATAAACCTCATCACGATAGATAAACATGATTAAGTCGGCATCTTGCTCGATCGAACCTGATTCACGCAAATCCGAGTTTACTGGGCGCTTATCAGCACGTTGCTCTAGGGAACGGTTAAGCTGAGAAAGTGCCACAACTGGTACGTTGAGTTCTTTTGCTAGTGCTTTCAATGAGCGAGAAATCTCGGCGATCTCTAGAGTACGGTTATCAGATAACGAAGGTACACGCATTAATTGAAGGTAATCTATCATGATCATAGAGATACCATCATGCTCACGAGCAATTCGTCGAGCTCGAGAACGTACTTCTGTTGGCGTTAGACCCGAGCTGTCATCGATATACATATTCTTCTTATCCATCAGAATACCCATACTCGACGAGATACGAGCCCAATCTTCATCGTCTAACTGACCGGTACGAATCTTGGTTTGGTCTACGCGAGAAAGTGATGCAAGCATACGCATCATCAGCTGTTCAGCTGGCATCTCTAGCGAGAAGATTAACACTGGCTTGTCTTGCTTCATCGCTGCGTTTTCACATAGGTTCATCGCAAACGTGGTTTTACCCATCGATGGACGCGCAGCAACAATGATTAAGTCAGAACCCTGAAGGCCTGCCGTTTTCTTATTGAGGTCGTTGAAGCCCGTATCGACACCTGTCACACCATCTTGTGGCGATTTATATAAGATTTCGATACGTTCTAGCGTCTTCTCTAGAATGCTATCAACGTTTTGTGGACCTTCATTTTCACTTGCTCGGCCTTCGGCAATCGCGAAAACTTTACTCTCAGCAAGATCAACAAGTTCTTCCGATGTACGACCTTGAGGGTCATAACCAGAATCCGCAATTTCATTTGCCACACCAATCAGGCTACGCACCAATGCACGTTGTGCCACGATATCTGCATAGGCATTGATGTTTGCCGCACTTGGCGTATTTTTCGCTAGGTCAGCAAGGTAAGCAAAGCCACCCACTTCTTCAAGTTGCTCGCGCAGCTCTAAATGTTCAGAGAGTGTAATAAGATCCAGAGGAGAGCTTTCTTCAAGGATATCCTTTACCGCTTCAAAGATCAGACGGTGAGGACGGCTATAAAAGTCTTTGGCCACAACCTTTTCGGCCACCGTATCCCAGCGTTCGTTATCCAATAACAAACCGCCAATAACAGATTGCTCAGCTTCTAATGAATGTGGCGGGACCTTGATGGCGTCCACCTGATCGTTGGCTGATTTCTGACTTTTGGTATCCACTATGACTACACTCAATAACTAATAATGATCGTTCATTATACCCAAGAACATCCGTTTGTAATCCGATCCTATGAGTTTGTTTTATTCTTCAGCAAGAATTTACCTATTGCTGACGGAATTAACCAAAGGTAGCATTACGATCCTTCCATTCATTCACTGTATAACTGAGGTATGCGTGTCCAAATTATTGGCTCTGAGCACTGGTCTTCTAAGCTCTAGTCTTCTAAGCATCGGTCTCCTGAGCACTCCGTCGGCCTTAGCGGATGATGCTAAAGCCTCTGTTGATGCAATCCTCGACTCGATAGTGGTATCAGAACCGGCTGCTGAGCCGATCGTCGTTGCACCGACACTTGAAAAAGATATGGATATCGCACCAAGTGATACGAGTGACACAGAACTGCCGAACCCACTGAATACTGAAGTCGAATTTGGATATCAGTCGCATACTGGTAATTCTGATTCTCGATCGCTGAATGCACGCCTGAACGGTGAGTACACGGCTGGCCGTCATAGAACCAGTGGCGAATGGAAATACTACAATCTCTACAAAGATGGCGAAGAAGATAAAAGGCAATCGACATATTCTGCTCAGAGTGACTACAAGTTAAGTCCGAAAACCTACCTCTATGGCAGCTTTAAAGGGGTCGATTCACGATACAGTGCTTATTTTAAGGACTACACCGTTTCTAGCGGTTTAGGTTATCAGTTTTCGAATACAGAAGAGTTTGTGTTGGAGGTCGAAGTGGGCCCGGGTTTTCGTTACCAAGAACCGAACCTTGATGAAATAGACGATGATGACATCATCTTCCCAGAGATCGTTGAAGAAGCGATTTTCCGTGGCAATGTAAATACATCATGGCAGGTATTGAAAAATTTGAAGCTCAAAGCCGATGTGACGTTGGTATCCGGCCACAGCAACCTAAAATTTGATACTGAATTAGAAGCCATCAACGATATTACCGACAATATCGCACTGAAGATTGCTCACTCTCGACAGTACCACGACAAGGTACCGGAAGGGTTGAACAAAGAAGATTCCGTACTGTCTGTAAATCTACTTTTTCAATTCTAAATTTGAGAGCGGGTAGAACGATGTATCGATAAAGAACACCCTCGTTTTTACTATGTAAGCCCCCTCCTCTCAGTGCTTTCTATTCCTGCAATAGTCGCTGTTCCAAAAAGCTTCAAACTCATATTGCAGACATAAAAAAACACCAGCCGAAGCTGGTGTTTAAAACTTTCAAAAGAAAGAATTCGTCTTGGTACTGAAATTACTCAGCTGCAACGATAGCGATTTTCGCAGTAGCAAAAACTTCAGAGTGAAGTTGGATGCTTACTTCGAATTCGCCGATGTTACGTAGAGCGCCTTCAGGTAGGCGTACTTCGCTCTTAGCTACTGCAACACCTGCCGCTGTAATAGCGTCAGCGATGTCACGAGTACCGATAGAACCGAATAGTTTACCTTCGTCACCAGCTTTAGAAGCGATTGTAACGCCTTCTAGAGTGTTAACGCTCTCAGCGCGAGCTTCTGAAGCAGCTAGTTGCTCAGCAACTTTAGCTTCTAGTTCTGCACGACGAGTTTCGAACATAGCAACGTTGTCTTTAGTTGCCATAACTGCTTTACCCTGTGGGATAAGGAAGTTACGAGCGTAACCAGATTTAACGTTTACTTGGTCGCCAAGGCCACCTAGGTTACCGATCTTATCAAGTAGAATAACTTGCATTATCTTAGTCCTCTTAAACTATTATTAACTATTACCGATTACTGATGCTTGTCAGTGTACGGTAGTAGTGCTAGGTAACGAGAACGCTTGATAGCGCGAGCTAGCTGACGTTGGTATTTAGCACTTGTACCAGTGATACGGCTAGGTACAATTTTACCAGCTTCAGTGATGTAGTTTTTTAGAGTTGCTACGTCTTTGTAGTCAATCTCTTGTACGCCTTCTGCAGTAAAACGGCAGAATTTACGACGACGGAAGAAACGAGCCATGGGCTATCTCCTGATCTAAATTTAATAATGCGGTACTCACACGAACTTATAAATAAGTCTAAGCAAATGCTTGTAGTGAGAATACCTAAACGAGTTGAATAAAATTTAATGACCTAAAAGGCCAAAAAAGAATTACTCAGCAGCAGCTTCTGGCTTAGCTTCTTCTTCACGACGTGGTGCACGTTCTTCACGGTCATCACGACGAGGAGCACGCTCTGCACGCTCTTCTTTTTGCTTAAGCATGATAGATTGCTCAGTCACAGCGCCTTTAGTGCGCATGATCATGTTACGTAGAACTGCATCGTTAAAACGGAAAGCAGTTTCTAGCTCGTCCATCACTTCTTGGCCAGCTTCAACGTTCATAAGAACGTAGTGAGCTTTGTGAAGTTTGTTGATTGGGTAAGCCATTTGACGGCGGCCCCAGTCTTCTAGACGGTGGATAGTACCACCAGCTTCAGTGATTGAACCAGTGTAACGCTCGATCATGCCAGCAACTTGCTCGCTTTGATCAGGGTGAACCATGAATACGATTTCATAATGACGCATTTGGTTGCTCCTTACGGATTATTAGCTTCCACGAAAGGCTCGGTCGTCCAAGGGAAGCAAGGAACTAAAGAAAAATGACCGAGTTTTAAGGACGGCAAATATTATAGAAAGAACCCGGTATTGGCAAGCGGTATTTGGCTAATAATGAAACAGTTTTTCTGTCGCCATCTAGCCATCCGACAAACCGATGGCTTTTGCTATAACAGCCTAAAAAGAAACGCTCACCAACAAGAGGCGAGCGTTAATAAATTCATAGACTTAGGGTCGTTTTGCCTTTTGACTCAGCTTAACCCTATTGAGCTAGGCGCTGACGTACCGCTTCGAACAGACAGATGCCTGATGCTACCGAAACGTTTAGGCTCGACACGCTGCCTGACATTGGAATCTTAATTAGGTCATCACAGGTTTCACGCGTTAAACGACGCATACCGTCACCTTCTGCACCCATAACTACCGCAAGAGGACCCGTTAGCTTCGCTTGATAGATATCATGCGTTGCTTCACCTGCGGTACCCACGAACCATACACCCTGCTCTTGCAGTGCACGCATTGTACGAGCGAGATTGGTTACACGTACTAGAGGAACGGTTTCAGCCGCACCACACGCTACCTTGCTTACCGTTGCCGTTAGCGGCGAAGAGCGGTCTTTCGGTACGATAACAGCAGCAACACCCGCGGCATCCGCATTACGCAGACAAGCACCTAGGTTGTGAGGGTCTGTTACGCCGTCTAGAACCAACAGCAGAGGCTGTTCGTGCTGCGCTAGGATATCGTCTAGGTGAGTTTCATTAAGCTGCTTAGCAGGCTTCACCTTAGCAATAAGACCTTGGTGATTTGCACCCTGTGCTTTTTCATCAAGCGGCTTACGGCCCATTTGTTGAATCGACACACCAAATTGCTGCAGTTGATTCAGTAATGGAAGAAGACGATCGTCTTGACGACCTTTAAGCACGTACGCTTCAATAAAGCGCGCTGGATCTTTTTCTAGTACGGCTTTCACCGCGTGAATACCGTAAATAAATTCGTTACTCATTGTCTCTGGTTACTCTTATTGCTCAGAGGTGAATGTCATCAAACCCGATGCACCCATCTCTGTATTGTTTATTTCGAGAGCATGCATCTTCCGCCTGATACTCTCGCATTTAAATTCGTTAGACGTTTAAGCCCTACTCGTCACTGTAATGACGATAGCTTAAGACTTATCAGCCTTTGGCTTACGACTTGCGGTACGCTTTTTCTTAGCTCGCGCCTTCGCAGCACCGGTTTTATTCGCTGACTTCTTCTTAGCTGAACTTTCAGAGCTACCGTCTGGTCGCTTAGTAGGTTCAACTAAAGGCGTCGCTGGTACACCCGGCTTATTACTCTTCACCGCTGAACGCTTCTTGCTTTTCGCCTTTTTCATCGCTTCAGCTGCACGCTTCTTGGCCGTTTTACCTTTACCACGAGGCTGACGATCGGTGTCTTCTAAATCAAAGTCGATTTGGCGAGTTTCTAGATTAACCGCAGAAACCTTCACTTTAACCGAATCACCTAAGCGGTAGATGTTACCTGAGCTTTCACCGACTAAACGCTGACCAACAGCATCAAATTGGTAGTAATCATTCGCTAGCGCTGAGATATGTACCAAGCCATCGATGTGCAGTTCAGTAAGACGAACAAAGAAACCGAAGCCAGTCACGTTAGCAATTACGCCATCCATCACTTCGCCGACATGGTCTTGCATGTACTCACACTTCAGCCAGTCGTTCACTTCACGCGTAGCATCATCAGCACGACGCTCAGTCATTGAACACTGCTCGCCGTAGAAGTCCATATCATCGAAAGTGTAGTGGTAACCACCGGTTGGCGTCCAACGCTCACTCTGACGGCCTTCTTCTTTCGCAATAAGGTACTTAATCGCGCGGTGCAATAGCAAATCTGGGTAACGACGAATTGGCGAGGTAAAGTGAGCATAGCGTTTAAGAGCTAAACCAAAGTGACCTGCGTTGTCCGCGTTGTATACCGCTTGCTTCATCGAGCGCAGTAGCATGGTTTGGATTAACTCACGATCTTCACGTTCATTAATCTGTTGCATCAGTTGTGCATAGTCTACTGGTGATGGCGACAGGCCACCTTCCAGCGTTAAACCTAGCTCACTAAGGAAGCTCTTAAAGCCCGTTAAGCGCTCTTCTCCCGGAGTATCGTGAACACGGTACAGTGCAGGTTCTTTCGCTTTTTCTACGTAAGACGCCGATGCGATATTCGCAAGAATCATACACTCTTCGATGATCTTATGTGCATCGTTACGGATGACGGGTTCAATACGGTCAATCTTACGATCCGCATTGAAGATAAACTTAGTTTCTACCGTTTCAAACTCAATCGCACCACGTTCATCACGCGTTTTCTTAAGTACCTTGTACATCTTATGAAGCTCTTCAAGATGTGGTACTTCAGGCTCGTAACGCTCACGAAGTTCTTCATTGCCACCTAAGATAGCGCCAACTTTGTTGTAAGTCAGACGGGCATGAGAGTTCATTACCGCTTCGTAGTGCTTGTAACCCGACAGTTTACCTTTGTCTGAGATAGTCATCTCACACACCATACATAAACGGTCAACTTGAGGGTTCAATGAACATAGGCCATTAGAAAGGACTTCTGGCAGCATTGGCACAACTTGTGACGGGAAGTATACCGAGTTACCACGGTTAATCGCTTCTTTGTCTAGCGCGGTATCTGGGCGAACGTAGTAACTTACGTCAGCAATCGCTACCCACAGGCGCCAGCCTCCGCCTTTCTTCGCTTCACAGTAAACCGCATCATCGAAGTCACGCGCATCTTCACCATCAATGGTAACCAATGGCAGTTTGCGTAGATCAACACGTCCTTCTTTTGCTTCTTCAGGAACATGCTCACCGAGGTTTACGATTTGCTTATCTACCGCTTCAGGCCACTCTTGTGGGATCTGGTGAGTACGGATCGCGATCTGCGTTTCCATACCCGGAGCCATGTTTTCACCAAGAACTTCGGTCACTTTACCCATCATGTTACGAGAACGACCACCACGATCCGTAATTTCAATCACAACCACATTACCCATTCGAGCACCGCCTTTATGCTCAGTAGGGATCTGGATGTCGTGACTAATACGCGAATCATCAGCAACCACGTAAGAATGGCCATATTCTAGGAAGAAGCGACCAACAAGTGGCGTTTTGCGCTCTTCAAGCACACGAACCAAACGACCTTCACGACGACCACGTTTACTGTTGTCAGTAGGCTGAGCCAGTACGTAATCACCGTGCATGATGGTTTTCATCTGGTGATGCGGCAACACGATATCATTGTCTTTACCCACACTGCCGTCTGGGCGAACCCAACCATGACCGTCTTTATGACCAATCACATAGCCTTTAATCAATTCCATCTTCTCAGGCAATGCGTAGCACTGACGACGGGTAAAGATAAGCTGTCCATCACGTTCCATTGCACGTAAACGACGACGCAGCCCTTCATATTGTTCCTCTCCAGCAAGACCCAAAGCTTCGAATAGATCGTTACGGTTCATTGGGATATTCGCGTCTGTTAGAAACGAAATAATGAACTCTCGGCTTGGTACTGGGTTTTCGTAATTTTTCGACTCTCGGTCGGCAAAAGGATCAACAGTGGTTGTCGCTGTCGTGTTTTCTGACATTGGTGTGTTTTTTGACATAGGCGGGCCTGCTTAAGCAAGGAATGTATATACCCCTAGTATATCTGATGCTAGGGGTAAGCTACAGATATGCTTTGGAAAAGCCTAAAATAACCTAAGATTGATACATATCTTCACTTTGTGAAACATCGCTTCATAGAGGCGGACTATCATCAAAATTTCAAGCAAACGATAAAACAAACGTTTGCGCCATGAATGAAATACACTATTATCCTGACACTTTACCAACTCCTGTTCTGAGTATTGATATGAAACTAAAACGCACCCTATTGGCTTCAGCAATGACAAGCCTCGCTCTATTTCCATTTGCGAGTTCAGCAATGGAAAAAGCTGACTTGATGATTACCGATGCGATGGTTCTAACCATGAACCAAGACAAAACGGTTTATGAGAGCGGTACTGTTGTAGTAAAAGACAACAAAATCATTGCCGTTGGTGATGCTTCACTAGAGAAGCAGTACCAAGCGAAACAAGTGTTAGACGTGGATGGCGATATCGTGATGCCGGGTCTTATCAATACTCATACTCACGTATCGATGACGGTTTTCCGTTCGTTGGCCGATGATGTGCCTGACCGTCTCCACCGTTATATCTTCCCTCTAGAGAAGAAACTGGTATCGCGAGACATGGTACGCATTGGCGCTAATCTCGGTAATGTTGAAATGGTAAAAGGCGGTGTCACGACTTACGCCGACATGTACTACTTCGAAGATGAAGTTGCGAAAACTGTCGATAAGATCGGTATGCGTGCCATTCTTGGTGAAACCGTGATTAAGTTCCCAGTAGCGGACGCTGCCAACGCGGAAGAAGGCATCCAATACGCGCTGAATTTCATTGAAGAATACAAAGACCACCCGCGTATCACACCCGCGTTTGCACCACATGCGCCTTACACCAACACCACAGAGATACTGCAGAAGATCTCTAAGCTCTCTCTAGAGCTCGATGTACCAGTAATGATTCACCTTGCAGAATCACACCGTGAAGAAGAGAAAATCGCCGAGCGTTCAGATGGGCTATCACCGGTTCAATACATGGACAGCATTGGCGCACTCAACAAAAACTTGGTGGGTGCACACATGATCCTTGTTGACGATCATGATATCGAGCTGGTGAAAAAATCGGATATGGGTGTGGCTCACAACATGAGTGCTAACATCAAGTCAGCAAAAGGTGTATCTCCTGCACTTAAGATGTATGACGAAAATGTTCGTATTGGTTTAGGTACTGATGGCCCAATGTCTGGTAACACACTGAGCACCATTGATGAATTCAACCAAGTCGCTAAAGTTCACAAGCTGGTTAATAAAGATCGTGCCGCAATGCCGCCGATCAAAGTGATCGACATGGCAACAATGGGCGCAGCAAAAGCGCTACACATGGAAGATAAGATCGGTTCTCTTGAAGCCGGTAAACTCGCCGACATCATAGTGATCGATACGAAAGCGCCAAACATGGTTCCAGTCTACAACCCATACTCGGCATTAGTTTACTCGGCTAACTCGGGTAACGTTCGCCACACCATCGTTGACGGTAAGATCATCATGCAAGACCGCGACATGCTAACGGTCGATGAAGATAAGATTCGCCAAGAAGCACTCGATTTCACCAAAGTCGTTCGTAAGACGGTGATTGAATCTGGTGAAGTTGTTCAATAACACCACCGAGTAAGATAAACGGTTTACCGTTAAGATCAAAAAAGGCCTCATAGGTATTTACCTACGAGGCCTTTTTAATACGGTATCTTTCTATATCAAGATAGATGGTTAACGAGTGCAGTCGTTCACCATCTAACCTTAATTAATATTCGTAATTACCAGAACACGTCTCGACGTTTTGCTCGAGCGATAATATTGTCAGGCATTCTCTGTTCCAGACCGCTACGAAGCACGGTGATGCGTTTGTGTTGCCTATCATCCGCAGTCACCGAGTTGTATAACCAGCGGTAAGCATCTTCATAATCTAACGGGCTACCGTAATCACGCAGCAAGAGTTCCGCTAGGTGAATACTCGCACTTAGGTTACCCATAGAGGCCGCTTCACGTAAATACGGAATCGCGCGCTCTTTGTCTTGTTGAACCAAGGTTCCACGAGAATAATAACGACCTAGCTGCTCTAGTGCAGCCGGTAAACCTTGATGCGCCGCGTTTTCCATATAGTAAATGCCAAGCTCGACATCTTGTGGAACACACACGCCCCAAGCCAACATGTCACCGTATAAAAACTCATAAGAAGGCAAGCTAATACGCGTTGCACGAGCAACGATATCTTCAACTAACTGGCACTTATCAGCTTTCACTCGCTCTAGGTGTTGATTATTCTCGATTAAATTAATCAGTTCAGCTTCTGTATATATTGGAACGGGCTCTCCCACGTCAGTCAAATTTGCATGACTCAAGGGTGAGCTCAGCGCCATTATCAATGAAGCTGCTACAATTCGTAGCTTCATACCTGCACTCTATTATCTGTCGCTAAAGTTATCTATTGAGGGCCGCAGAGGATTTCTACACGCACAAAACAGGGTGAACTTCACTTTCCATGATATCTGTATCGGCAATAACCCTGACGGCTTTAGACAAAACTTGCCGCTAATGGGCAATATTTTGCCTGATGACGCTTAAAAGATCACCATCAAAGAGTGCGTGGCTAAATTGCAGGTATTAAAAAGCCGACTTAATAAAGTCGGCTTTTAGAAAACTATTTCATTATCAAAGCACTTTAATTACCACAGCACGGTTAGTGCCTGGTAATCACTCAGCGGGCATTATGCGCCGTATGGGTGAACCTTGATGATAGTTTCGTTACGATCTGGGCCAGTTGATACGATATCAATTGGAACGCCAGTTAGGTCTTCGATACGCTTGATGTAATCTAGAGCAGCTTGTGGAAGCGCGTCGATAGATTTAGCACCAAATGTGTTTTCAGACCAACCAGGCATTGTTTCGTAGATTGGCGTCGCTTCTTCGAATGACTCAGCAGCCATTGGAGAAACTTCTAGGATAGAACCATCTTTCATCTTGTAACCAGTACAGATTTTTAGTTCTTCTAGGCCATCTAGAACGTCTAGTTTAGTTAGACAGATACCAGATAGAGAGTTGATTTGGATTGCACGACGCATAGCAACAGCATCGAACCAACCAGTACGGCGTAGACGACCAGTCGTTGCGCCAAACTCGTGACCAACATCGCCTAGGTGCTTACCAACTGGGTCTTGTTTTTCAAGGCCATCGTATAGCTCAGTTGGGAATGGACCTGAACCAACGCGAGTACAGTAAGCCTTAGTAATACCAAGGATGTAACCGATGTGACGAGGACCAAAACCAGAACCTGCAGCAACACCACCAGCAGTCGTGTTAGAAGACGTTACGTATGGGTAAGTACCGTGGTCGATATCTAGTAGCGTACCTTGAGCACCTTCGAACATGATCTTGTCGCCGCGCTTACGTGCTGCGTCTAGTTCGTCAGTTACGTCGATAACCATCGCAGTTAACATGTCTGCGTAGCTCATCGCTTGCTCAAGAACTTCTTCGTAGCTTACTGTTTCAGCTTTGTAGAAGTGCTCTAGTTGGAAGTTGTGGAATTCCATAACTTCTTTTAGCTTCTCAGCAAATGCTTCTTTATCGAAAAGGTCGCCAACGCGTAGACCGCGACGAGCAACTTTATCTTCGTAAGCAGGACCGATACCACGACCCGTTGTACCGATAGCTTTAGCGCCACGAGCGATTTCACGCGCGTTGTCGATAGCAATATGGTACGGAAGAATTAGAGGACAAGCTTCAGAGATGAAAAGACGCTCACGCACTGGGATACCGCGTTCTTCAAGAGGCTTCATCTCTTTAAGAAGTGCGTCAGGCGATAATACAACACCGTTACCAATAACACATTTAACGTTATTGCGTAGGATGCCTGATGGAATTAAGTGAAGAACGGTTTTTTCACCGTCAATTACAAGTGTGTGACCTGCATTGTGACCGCCTTGGTAGCGAACCACGTATTTTGCATCTTCAGTTAAAAGGTCAACGATTTTACCTTTACCTTCATCACCCCATTGGGTGCCTAGAACGACTACGTTATTTCCCATCTTTCCAATTTCTGTTGCTAATTAAAAATGGATTCTAGCACTGAATCACACTTCTTGCAGTCACTTTTTGTTCATAAACGTTAACGCTGTACAAAAATAAACCAGCAATAACTGAGGGCGAATGTGTAAAGATGCTGATATCATTGCATTTTATAGACAAAAGGCAGAACCATGTCTCAATCAATTTGGCTCGCTATTGGGCTCGTTCTTATCGCTGAAGGGCTCGGCCCCTTGATTGCACCTAATGGCTGGAGAAACATGGTCGCGCAACTGAGCGAGCAACCAGACACCCAACTGCGCCGTATTGGCGGTTGTCTTGTGGTGGCTGGTGCCGTTATCGCTTTCATGACCTACCGTTAGGTTTTCTCAAAGTACGGAGCTGTCACTACGACTTCCCTCGAAGATTCAATGGTCACCTGCAGTCTTCAACGAATAGAAAACAAAAAGGCTCCCATTATGGGAGCCTTTTGATTTTTAGGTACTTCGCTAATTTAATGAATTAACGAATCAGCTTATTTTGCTGGAGCACCGCTTGCTTGATTCATGTATTGGAAGAAGTCAGTCTTCGGATCCAGTACTAGAATGTCGCTCTTATCGCTAAATGATGTCTCATAAGCTTGCAGTGAACGCATGAAGCCATAGAACTCAGGGTCTTTGCTGAACGCATCAGAGTAGATCTTCGCTGCTTCTGCATCAGCATCACCACGAGTCACTCGAGCAGTACGGTCAGCTTCAGCAAGAACAGTCGCGACTTCTAGCTCAGCTTGAGCACGGATAACTTCTGCTTTCTCACGACCTTGTGAACGGTGTCTACGAGCAACCGACTCACGTTCTGCACGCATACGGCGGTAGATAGATTCACTGATTTCGTCAGGAAGGTTAATCTTCTTCATTCGGAAATCAACAACTTCAACACCTAAATCAGCCATCGCACTTTCTGCCGTTCCAGACAAAACGTTTTCCATGATCTTATCGCGTTCACCATCAACTTCTAGTGCTTCTGCAGCCGCTACCGTTGTGACAACTTCGCTATCAGCAGAGTCTGGCAGGATGTCCTTATTACGAGGGCCTGATACGATCTGCTTAATTTCACGAGAACCAATTTCAGAACGAAGAACATCTGTCACTTTACGCTCAAGAAGTGCTTCTGCCGTCATGATATTGCCGCCGCCGGTACTCAGATAAAAACGTCCAAAATCAGCAATACGCCATTTTGCGTAGGTATCAATTAGAACGTCTTTTTTCTCTGATGTTACGAAACGGTCAGAACGACCATCCATCGTTTGAATACGAGCATCAAGTACTTTTACGCGATCAAACATCGGCAGTTTAAAGTGCAAGCCTGGTTCATAGATTCGTGAGACGCCGTTGTCATCGAGAACTCGACCAAAACGAATTACCATGCCACGTTCGCCTTCTTGAATCACAAATAGTGACATCAATAGAAGGGCAATCGTCACAACTAATACAGGGATCATTAATTTACGCATTATTAGTATCTCCCTTGACGTGAACTGTCTGAACGAGTTTGAGTGCTAGACTTTGGATCCGCTTGAGTTTCTAACTCAATTTGATCGTAAGTTGATGATGCTTTTGCAGGGCGAGTACCCGACTGAGAACTACCTTGTGCGCCTAGCTTATCAATTGGTAGGTATAGCAAGTTACCGCTTGATTCAGAATCAATCAGGACTTTCGATGTGCTTGAGTACACTTTTTCCATTGTATCAAGGTACATACGGTTACGTGTTACTTCAGGAGCTGCTTGGTATTCAGGTAGCAGTTTCTCGAACTGAGCGACCTGACCTAGAGCACCATTAACTGTACGCTCTGAGTAACCCACCGCTTCTTTCTTCAAACGCTCAGCACGACCTGTTGCTTTTGGAAGAATGTCATTTCGGTAAGCTTCAGCTTCACGCTCGAAACGCTCTTCATCCTCACGAGCCGCGATAGCATCATCAAATGCATCTTTCACTTGCTCAGGTGGACGTGCTGACTGGAAGTTCACGTCAACAATAAGAATACCCATATCGTAGCTATCAATAATACGGTTCAGCGTTTCTTGAGTGCTTTGACGAATCTGCTGACGACCACTTGTCAAGATACTATCCATTAGTGAGTCACCAATTACCGCACGAAGCGCAGAATCGGTTGCTTGGCGTAAACTGTCGTCTGCATTCGTTACACGATACAAGTATTTGTATGGGTCAGAAACACGGTATTGAACACCCATTTCAACGGTCACAACGTTTTCATCTTTCGTTAGCATGGTGCCAGCAGCACGTAGAGAACGAATCGCTTGAACGTTTACCAGTTGCTCATCTTTGATTTCATCGATAAAGCGTGGGTGCCAGTTAAGACCTGGTTCCTCGATACGGTCGAACTGACCCAGTCGAAGTACTACTGCTCTTTCTGCTTCGCCAACGGTATAGAAACCCGCGAAGAACCAGATAGCAATCGCAATGACAGCAATGACACCAAAGCCAATCGCACCGCCACCACCAATAGATGGCCCGTTACCGTTGCCACCTTTTTTACCAAACTTGCCACCTAACTTTTGACTTAGTTTACTAAACACTTCGTCTAAGTCTGGCGGTCCTTGATCTCGGCCGCCGCGATTATTGTTCTTACCCCAAGGGTCGTTATCGCGGCCGTTATTATCGCCGTTGTTGTTATTTCCAGGCTCATTCCACGCCATTAGAAAGCTCCATCATTTGATATGACGTTATACTGTAGCAGTCTCTTTGGTAACGATAAAGCCACCTAAGAGCGCCCCTTCTCTTTTTTCAAGTTTAGACCAATCTATTTGTTGCATTCGGATATCTATCAACAAGTTACCATTTTCATCATACTCTTCTTGTTGAATACATTTCATCTCAAAGAATAAGCTACGAATACGGCCCTGATGTTGATGTGGAATACACAATCGGAATTGAACCATTTGACTTGCTAAACGCTCAGTTAAAGCTTCAAACAGCAGTTCAATGCCTTCTCCTTCCATTGCAGAAACCCAAACAGCGCGAGGTGCGCCCTCTTCGTCTCTTTCAATTCGAGGTTTTTGGTCTTCCATGCAGTCAATTTTGTTCATGACTACAAGGGTTGGCACTTCATGAGCATCGATTTCTTCTAATACTTCATGAACAGCCTGAATGTTCTCACGAAAGCGGTCATCACTGGCATCAACAACATGTAACAAAATGTCAGCTTCCTGCGTCTCTTGTAACGTAGCCTTGAACGCAGCGACCAAGTCGTGTGGTAGATGACGGATAAAACCTACGGTATCTGCGAGAATTGCAGGCCCGACATCTGCCAAATCAATCTTACGTAGTGTTGGGTCTAGAGTTGCAAACAGTTGGTCTGCCGCATAAACACCAGCACTTGTGATGCGATTGAAAAGTGTTGATTTCCCTGCGTTGGTATAACCAACCAAAGAAATTGTTGGGATTTCAGCTCGATTACGAGCACGTCGTCCTTGTTCACGCTGTTTAGCAACTTTCGCTAAACGACGTAGTATTGCCTTTATACGGTCACGCAACAAACGTCGATCGGTTTCCAGTTGAGTTTCACCTGGACCACGAAGACCAATACCACCTTTCTGCCTTTCAAGGTGAGTCCAACCACGAATCAATCGAGTAGAGATATGACGAAGCTGAGCGAGCTCAACTTGTAGCTTACCTTCATGAGTTCGCGCACGTTGTGCAAAGATATCTAAGATCAAACCCGTGCGATCAATCACACGACATTTACACAATTGCTCGAGATTTCGCTCTTGGGCAGGAGAGAGGGAGTGGTTAAAAATCACAATTTCAGCACCGGTTAGCTGAACAGCTTGTGCGATTTCTAGGGCTTTACCTTCTCCAACGTAGTATTTAGGGAGTGGGGATTGTCGGCTACCAGTAATCACTTGTAGCGTTTCTACCCCCGCTGAGGAGACCAGCATTTCACATTCGCTTAGATCTTCCCATTCTCCCTCTTGCGTGAAGTTGATATGAACAAGTACGGCTCGCTCGCCGGATTCATAACGGTCAAACAAGCAACCAACTCCTTATTACAGCGCAAGCTGTATCAATTGAACGATTAATCTTCAGTCTTCTCTGGACGATCAGATGGCGTGCGTTGCTCGCCGCTGTGGTGACTCACTGCACGAGCAGGAACCACAGTAGAAATCGCATGCTTGTAAACCATTTGGTTTACTGTGTTCTTCAATAAGATCACGAATTGATCGAAAGACTCGATCTGACCTTGCAGCTTAATGCCGTTAACAAGATAGATAGAGACTGGAATGCGCTCACGACGGAGTGCATTTAGGAATGGGTCTTGTAGCGATTGCCCCTTAGCCATTTTATTTTCCTTATTTATATTTTGTTGTAATTATTTAGCTAGTGGTGCACAAAAAGGTGCGGCCTTTGCATCTGAGCTAAACGAATAAAAAAACTCCGTTGTTATTGAAAGGCTGTGATTTTTAAAAGCCTCAACAACTGATCCTTTCCAGAGTATATTCACGCAAAAGCGATCACATTATACACAGCAATACTAATCAGATGCTATTGCATCTGAAAGAGTTTCTAACGCCTGTTCAATGTTTTCGCTATCCAACCAAGTTAAATCATCCCAACTGCGTAACCAGGTGATTTGTCGCTTGGCCAATTGACGAGTTGCGCAGACACCACGGAAAACCGCTTCGTCTAAATCGCAATTCCCATCTAAATAATCCCACATCTGCCTATAACCAACGCATCGGATCGATGGCAGTTCAGGGTGAAGATCTTCTCTGGCGTACAACGCTTTCATTTCATCTTCAAATCCCGCTTCTATCATCTTCTCGAAACGCAGCTCAATGCGGCGATGGAGTTCTTTCCTTTCCTTGGGAGCTATTGCAAATTGTTTTACACGAAATGGCAGGCTATCGCCTTTCGTTTGAGTTAGCTCTGTTAATGTTTTACCCGAAATTCGATAAACTTCCAATGCCCTTGAAAGCCTTTGTGGATCATTTGGGTGTATTCTTTCAGCGGATACGGGATCTATCTCTCTTAATTGATCGTGCAATGCCTGCCAACCCTGCTCAATAGACTCCGCTTCAATCTGCTTACGAATCTCTTGATCCGCAGCGGGTAGTGGCGATAAACCTTCCAACAATGCCTTGTAGTAAAGCATTGTGCCACCAACAAGTAGCGGGATTTTACCTTCCGCTACAATCTTATTCATTTCACTGATCGCATCACGACGAAAGTCAGCCGCAGAATACGCTTCGCTTGGGTCGAGAATATCAATCAAGCGATGAGGCGCGAGCGCGAGCTCTCCTGCATCCGGCTTAGCAGTACCAATATCCATGTCTTTGTAGATTAGCGCCGAATCGACACTGATGATCTCTACCGGGTATTTCTGACGTAAGCGGATAGCTAAATCTGTTTTTCCTGATGCAGTGGGGCCCATTAAAAACAACGCTAAAGGTAATTTTTCAGTCATGATATTTTGTATTTATTTCTCTGTTAGAGCACTTAATTAAAAGGCTTCATGTCGCGATACACTTGTCTACTAAGAAAAGCCTCATCGCAACAGTTAAATCGTAAACAGCCGAAGCCGTAAATAAGCTTAATTTATCTAAAACTCAGCTGTGAAAATTCACCTACAAACTAAGCCATAAAAGCAGCGATGGTTGCAGAAAAGTCGATAGGATTAACAAATTCGGGATCATCTAATGGAAGTAGACCATGCCAAAGTTGCTCAAGTTCCCCAACTAGTTGAACCGCTTCAGAGAAAGTGTAGTCGTTTTTTACTTGTGCTGTCTGAATCCCGATCCAGTTAACCAGTAATGGTAACGTATCGCTAGAAAAGCTATGACCTTGAGTTTCCGAGGCCTGAGCGTTTATTGAAGCCGCGTACGATAACAGATCTGGGATCAAAATTTGTAAGTTTTGCTGCCTCAAAGGAGAAGGCACTCCCATCACCATTATCGCTTCGTTATTCCTAGCTTTAAGCTCGATACCAAGCACAGACAGCATTGGATTTAGCGCCTTAGCGACACCGACTAAATCAGCGCCTAATTTGATGGATAAAGGCACTAATAATGGTTGGCTCTTTAACGCGCCATCACGCGTATCAAGCTGGCCAACAACACGCAATAACTCAGCCTTAGCCAAAGAAACCAACACACTGCCGTTCTTATTACCCATCACCAAGTACTGACGTTCCACAATCGAGACCGCTTTGCCCAAGTCCGTCACAGGTACTCTTGGCTTTGAATGGGCTGGATTCTGTTGAGCTGGTTTAGTTTCTATTGGGTTCACTTGAGCCACATGCTCGTGAGGTGAGGATGGCTGTACAACTTGGTCATCAAAATCTGGCGTTTTCAGAAGCTCTTTATAGGCCTTCACTTCTCGCTTAGATGGAGCAGGTTCACCATGATGTTGGTGCGGCTCTTTTTCTTTTTTAGGTTCAGGTCGAGACTCTATCCACTCTTGGCGAGGCGAGCCGGTAAAACTGGTTTCATGAGCCGACGGACCTATGTTAGGCGATGAACCTCGATTAGCTGGCGAGCTATAACGCTGCCCACCATCATTAACGCTGTGCTGAGGTTGATCATAAACCTGTTCAGATTCGGCTTTTCTTGGGTAGGCTGGCGTTTGCTCAATAGCATGTCGCACCCTTTCCGAAACTTGGCTTTGATCCGCGCTACTAGGTAGCGTGTTTTCAGGTTCAGCGAAACTTGCAACACCATCAACTTCAGGCACCGAATCATCTTGCTGATAACTTGGCGCTTCTGATTGATGGAAAGCAGATTGATTCACAGGCGCCGCATCGATTTGCTTACTCTGTGCTAAGCCATCACTCAAGGCTTGGTAGATGAAGTCGTGTACAAGGCGGGCTTGATGAAAACGCACTTCATGTTTTGCAGGATGAACATTCACGTCCACCTGATGCGGGTCTAGCTCAATGAACAACACATACGTCGCGAATTGGTCGGGGCGCAAGCTAGTTTCGTAGCTTTGACGAATCGCATGATTGATCAGCTTGTCACGCATCATACGACCATTCACATAACAGTATTGCAGATCGCTTTGTTGTCTTGCTCCTTCAGGCGTGGTGATCCAGCCATGAAGTTTTAAGCCTTGATGCTCAAGTTCGATCTTAAGCATATGGCGAACAAAAGGATTGCCACATACAGCTGCGATGCGCTTTTCGGCTTGAACTTGTGTTTTTGCAGCGCGGTACTGACGAATCATTTTACCGTTATGACGAAGGTTAATCGTCACATCAAAACGGCTCAATGCAATGCGTTTAAGCAGCTCATCGATATGCGTGAATTCAGTTTTCTCGGTGCGTAAGAATTTACGTCGTGCCGGAGTATTGAAGAACAGATCCAATACCTCAACCGAGGTGCCAATGGGATGCGCTGCTGGCTGCAGTTTCACCTGCATATCACGACCTTCACTATGTGCAGCCCAAGCTTGATCCTGAGTCGTAGGACGTGAAGTCATAGTTAGGCGGGCAACAGAGCTAATACTCGCCAGTGCTTCACCTCGGAAACCTAGGCTGACGATCGCTTCAAGGTCATCAAGAGTATGAATTTTAGAGGTAGCATGACGGCTTAATGCCAAGGCAAGCTCATCTTTAACAATGCCCTTGCCGTTGTCACGAACGCGGATCATCTTAGCGCCACCTTTCTCGATATCGATATCGATACGTGTCGCACCAGAATCCAAACTGTTCTCAACCAACTCTTTCACAACAGAAGCAGGTCTTTCTACCACTTCACCCGCTGCGATTTGGTTAGCTAGCCGAGCTGGCAGTATTTTGATCGTCATATGTATAGCTACCTTACTGCCATTTATAGAAGCACTTCTCGCGTTTGAGATTGCTTCTATGTTCTAAACATTACTTCAACATTAGCCAACTATTTGTGCGGAATAATCAGCACTTGGCCAATGGCCAACTCATCGGAACGTAGTCTGTTTGCTTGACGGATACTATTGACGCTCACGCCATATTTCGAAGCAATCTTGCCAAGATAATCGCCTCTTGCGACTTTATGTTTACGTAGAGGTATATCTTTTACTTCAACCGTAATACGTAACTTTTGGCCTACTCTCACGGTTTCTGATTTCAAGCGGTTCTCACGTTTAATGCTTGCTACCGATACTTTGTAACGGCTAGCTATCTTGCCTAAGTACTCTCCAGACTTAACCGTGTGTGTCAGCGTTTTACGGCTTGTTGTGGTAGCCGCTTGTGAACCCGAGCTTGGAATTTTTAGAATTTGCCCTACCGCTAAGCTCGTCGACTTCAAACCATTCAACTTCACTAATGCTTGTGTAGACGTGCCGTACCTCTTCGCAATCACAGACAATGATTCACCACGCTGTACTTTGTGCTGACTGGTAGAGTTAGATGATGCCGCCGCGTTAGAAATAACAATCCCTTCTGGTGGATTCGCTTTCAAATATTTAACGACCGCTTTGGTCACAGCTCGCGCAAGTTTGTCTTGATGCGAACGTTGGAAAAGAAGCTTCTCTTCGGTCGGATTCGAAATAAAGCCCGTTTCTACAAGTACCGATGGAATTTGTGGTGAACGTAACACTGCCAAGCTGGTGTTAATCGGCTTACTGTTATGCAGTTTTGCGACCTTACCCATTTCAGAGAGAATAGTCGTTGCCAGTTTATAGCCCTCTTTTTGAGAGTGGCTAAACTGCAAATCAAGCAGGGTTTGGTTGACGTTTTTATCTGCAATATTGCCAGTAAACGCAGCACCGCTGCCGCCCAGCAACTCTGACTGTTTCTCTTTGTTCTCAATCCAACGGGAAATCTCAGTATTTGCCCGTCGAGTATTCAACACGAACACCGAACCACCTCTTGGTTGAGGCGTCGTAAAGGCATCGGCGTGAATAGAGATCAAGAGGTGTGCTTCGTTCTCACGAGCAATTGCAACACGTCTGTTCAGGTTTACAAAGTAATCAGCATTACGTGTTAAACGCGTTTTGATTCCTGGAACTGCATTTAACTGCGCAGAGATCTTTTTCGAAATACTAAGAGTCGCATTCTTCTCATATTTACGAGATGGGCCAATGGAACCAGGATCTTCACCACCGTGGCCTGGGTCAATCACAATCAGAACATCACGCTGACGCTTAACTTGATTGAGGTTCTTACTCACTGTTGGCTTACTCGGCGTTGATGTTGCTTTGCCTTTACTTGCCGCACCATGAGGCAAGTCGATCACCAAGCGATGTCCGTACTGACCACCAGGAGTCGGACTGAGTTTAAACAACTCTGCTTTAGACGACTTCTTTAACTCAAAAACCAAGCGATACGTGTTTTTGTCTGGCGGTGAGCTTTTACGAATCTTAGATAGAACGGGGCTGTCTTTCACCACGACCGGTAACTTAGTTGCAAGGTTGGTCTTTTTTAAATCAACAACCAAGCGACTCGGGCTACTCAGGGTGAAATAGCTGAAATCCGCTTCTGATTTTAAATCGATAACCACACGAGTTTCTTCTGGAGAAGGCCAAACCCTTAAACTCTTTAGTGAGTTTGCAGAAACAAGTGAAGAAAACAATATAGAAAAAACAGCAGCCAACATAGCTACTGCTGAAATAAGGCGTCTAGAAATCAACATAACTCCAACTGACTAAGTAAGCGCTGTCCGTATTCACTGTTAGCGGTTAAAGAAACAATGCGGTGATCGTCTTGGTAACGAATATCAATATCCAAATCAGCTTCTGGTAGCATTCCATAACCTTTCTCTGGCCATTCAACCAAACAGATAGCATCTGGCGTGAAGTAGTCACGAATCCCCATAAACTCTAATTCTTCAGGATCGGCTAGGCGATAAAGATCAAAATGGTACACCTGCCAATCGGCAAGTTGATAAGGTTCAACTAGAGTATACGTTGGGCTCTTTACATTTCCTTGATGGCCAAGTGCTTTTACAAAACCACGACTGAAGGTCGTTTTACCTGCGCCAAGATCACCATGCAGATAAATAGTTGTCTGCTGTGAGCAAAGATTAGAAAGCTCCGTTCCTAATTGAATCGTTGCTTGTTCATCTTTCAAAGTAAATTGTTTCGTGCTCATGAATACGTTCTCTAAAAATCGATCGTTGACTATATAAAAATCAAAAGAACAAGAATAGTAAACCGTGATGCTTTTGGGAGACAAGCACTCAAGTGTAAGTTCTATGAAAAATACTGATCAAAACACGTCTGTTCTGGTCAATACCACTAAGATCCGTTAAGATCCGCCCCCATTTTTGCCGAACCTAATTTTAATTAGCCTTATCTCTAATTGTAAAACAGAGAAAATAAGAATTAAGAATGAAGCCATGAATCTAGACCATCTTGCTGAAAAAATTAAAATCTGGGGAAAAGAACTCGGCTTTCAAAAAGTTGGCATCTGCGATGTTGATTTAAGTGAACATGAAGCCCCTCTTCAAGCATGGCTAGATGCTGGCAACCACGGCGAAATGGATTGGATGGCTCGACATGGGATGATGCGTGCTCGTCCCAATGAACTTCACCCAGGCACCATTCGAGTGATCAGCGCCCGAATGAACTATCTACCACCAGAAGCTCAGTTTGCCTCTAACCTAAGCGATACCACTCAAGGTTATATCAGCCGTTATTCTTTAGGCCGCGATTATCACAAATTGTTCCGCAACCAGTTGAAAAAGCTGGGACAAAGAATCGAGAAGGAAGTCGAAGGTTTAGACTCACGTCCTTTCGTAGATTCAGCGCCCATCTTGGAACGACCGCTCGCTCAAAAAGCAGGGTTGGGCTGGACAGGTAAACACTCATTAATTCTTGATAAAGACGCTGGCTCTTGGTTCTTCCTAGGAGAATTGTTAGTTAACATACCTCTTCCAACAGATGAACCCAGTGTCGATGAGTGCGGCAAATGCACCGCATGTATCACCTCTTGTCCAACGGGCGCCATTATTGCTGATGGCGTAGTGGATGCTCGAAAATGTATCTCGTACTTAACCATTGAATATGATGGTGTGATCCCGGAAGAGTATAGAGACGCAATTGGTAATCGTATTTACGGTTGCGATGACTGTCAGTTAGTTTGCCCGTGGAACCGCCATGCCGAACTCACTGAGCAAACAGACTTCCACCGCAGAGAAGACTTCCGAGAGGCAGACCTTGTTTCACTTTCAAGTTGGGATGAAGCGACCTTCCTAAAGAAGATGGAAGGCTCAGCGATAAGACGTATTGGACACACCCAATGGTTACGCAATATTTTTGTTGCTATGGGCAATGCGCCATTTCAACAACGCATTGTTGAAACACTGGAATCTCATCGAGGCAACAACGAAATGCTGGATGTGCATATTGAGTGGGCTTTAAATAAACAACTACAACAGTTACCCAATGCTAGCAGCATGCAAGAAGATAGCTCTACGCAGAAAAATAGCTGTGTGCAAAAAAATAGCAGCAAAATCCTCACCAAAAAGCACAGGCTAATACGCATCGTTGAGAAAGGGCTACCAAGAGACGCCTAGCCCCTTAGCCATCAACGATTGGCAGGTCAACCCACACCAACAACCCACCATACAACACAACTCGTTGCACATAATTTTCGAACAATGTTTGACCTTGTTCTCAATTCTAACAATGTGGAAAAAATTCAGAACTCTCGTAAACTTCCGACACCCACGTAAAGTTAAACACAGTACCGATAAATGATTAAGATCAAAAAACAACAAGTTAACGATCTTTTATCAAATTCAAGGTAAGCATTCAACCTGATAAAAAACAATGAGTTACGATCGGCACAATTCAGCTAATATACTGAAAACAAGAAAGATCTTTTAGAGAAATGTAAAGAATTAGGTCTGAAATAACTTTATCAACCAAGTTATCCACACTTGATACTTTGTGGATAAGTCTGTTTATAGATATGAAAAACCTCAAGTATCTGCTTCAGAGACCTGATGTTTACTAGCATTCTTGTTGCTAACAAAAATTTAAGACAAAAAAATATCCACCATAATGGAGGATTATTTGCTTTTTGGGGGGATTATGCTTCGCAGCATTAAAGAAAGAGCGTGACCGGTAAGGTCGTCTTTAAACACTGTGGCTTAAAGAGTTTTGTTTACCATGAAAAGTAAACTGGAGCGATACATCGGGTTCGAACCGATGACCTCAACCTTGGCAAGGTTGCGCTCTACCAACTGAGCTAGTATCGCATAAGCTAACCGTTCATCTTTTCTGCTACAAAGCA
>NZ_JBFRVM010000242.1:0-1213 GCF_041475145.1 Vibrio sp. 10N.222.49.A3 | reverse complement strand
ACCTCAAGGAAAAAGACCAGGGAGAAAACACCTTCTGGCATGGCAAGCTGGCCATCGAAGCGGGACTGGCGGGTAAACCCGTAGAGCAAGCCACCCTAGAATCGGTGCTCTCTGGCAACCTTGGGGATGAAACCATTAAAGGGAAACGAGATAACCATAAATGCGGTTTAGATCTGACTTTGTCCGTATCTAAAGGCTTCTCCATTGCAGCATTAGGTGGTGGTGATATGCGCTTACTCGGCATACTCAAGGACGCCGTTAAGTTTGTCGCCGATGAAATTGAAAAAGACACCGCACAAGTCACGTCAACCAATAAAGAAGGGGAACGTGAATACATCAATACAGGTAACATGATTTTCGCAGCTATTGGCCATAAGACCAGCCGTGAAAACGACATGCAGCTTCATTACCACTTATTAGCGCCAAATATGACACGAGATCAGGATGGACAACTTCGCTCACTCGCTTCAACCATTAAGCAAAAAGGGGGCGTGATTAACGGGACTGGCGAGCGCATCTATAACTTCCAAAAATATTACACGGCGTTATTTCACAGCAAAATAGCGCATGACGTTGAAGGCATTGGATATCAAACCCATGGGCTAGGCAATGGACAGATAGACATATCTGGTGTACCGCAACCTCTCATCGAAAACTCTTCCACTCGAACGCAGCAAATCAACCAACAAGCCTTAAACTTTGGAGACACACAAGCAGCAAGGGATATGGCAGCACTTGATACACGCAAAAGTAAAACTTACCTGAGCACCGGTGAGCTCACCACAAAGTGGCAGCAACAAATTAAAGATATGGGGTACAAGCCCGAAGAGTTGGTAAAGAATGCACAACAATTCACTAAACAAGAATTTCAGCCAGCCTTAATCGCTCAAGAAGCCCTGGCACGAGCTGTTTCTCATCTTGAACAAAACAATACAGCCCTTCGCTTGGAAAAAGTCGTTGAATTGGCCGTTTCTGACTTTACCAAAGGGGGTATTCAAGCCAATGCCATTGAAGTAAAAACCATCGCCGATGAATGGATTAAAAATGGCACACTCATACCTTTAGGAGAGAAAGGGCAATACACCACCAAAGGCTTAATTGATAACGAGAAAGCGCTTATCGACAGCACACAAGGACGGGCACATCACATGCGTACCCACGTTGAATCGAACACGCTCAACAAGCTCGCTATCCCTGAAAACCAGCAGCGTAT
>NZ_JBFRVM010000241.1:0-1243 GCF_041475145.1 Vibrio sp. 10N.222.49.A3 | reverse complement strand
TGATCTGCACCAGAAGTTTTGGACACTGAGTTAAGTGAGTACAATCACTAACGAGGTGAACAATGACAACTAAGAAAACACGAATCAAACATGCTCCTGAATTTAAATCCGAAGCACTTAAGTTGGCAGAGAAAGTCGGTGTCGCTGCTGCCGCACGACAGCTATCGTTGTATGAATCTCAAATTTATGGATGGCGTAAAGCCGTCAAAAAAGATGCGAAAATCAGCGATAGAGAAAGGGAACTCGCCACTGAAAATGCCAAACTCAAACGGTTATTGGCTGAGCAAGCTGAAGAGCTAGATATCGTAAAAAAGGCCGCCACCTACTTCGCGAAAAATCTAAAGTAGATTGCTATGAGTTTATGCTCGAACACCTTATGCAATATAGGATTGTCCGTATGGCTAAGGTGTTTGGGGTTTCTCGAAGTGGGTTTTATTATTGGATTGATAATCGCCATAAAGTCACTCAACGCAACGAGCACCGAAAGCAGCTTGACAGCAAAGTTCGAGAAGTCTTTGATGATAAAAAGGAACGCGACGGTGCAAGGCGTATTCAAAAAGAACTTGAGGCAAATGGTAATAAGCACGATGTAAAAACCATTGCCGCGAGCATGAAGCGCCAGAGCTTAGTCGCGAAGGCAGCCCGTAAGTTTAAATGTACGACAGACAGCAAGCATAGGCTTCCTGTTGCCCCGAACTTGCTAGAGCAAGATTTTAATGCGACAGCACCAAACCAAAAATGGGCTGGAGATATTACCTATCTAGCGACAAGCGAAGGTTGGATGTATTTGGCGGTTGTTATCGACTTGTACTCACGGCAAGTAGTTGGTTGGTCAATGAGCACCAGAATGACCGCGACTCTGGTCTGTGATGCGCTATCAATGGCATTGTTCCGTAGAGGCATGCCCGAAGGGGTAATTATCCATAGTGATAGAGGTAGCCAATATTGTTCAAAAGACTACAGAGACTTAATCTCAGCCCATAATCTAAAACAAAGTATGAGTAGGAAGGGAAATTGCTGGGATAACGCCTGTGTTGAAAGCTTTTTCCACTCAATGAAAGTAGAAGCCGTTCAATACGAGCCGATAATGACGCGAGAAGAGATGCGCCAAGCACTTTTTGAATATATCGAAGTTGATTATAATCGAACAAGAAGGCACAGTGCCCTTGGGTATCTAAGTCCAGTTAACTTTGAAAAACAATATGTCGCTTAATGCGGTGTCCAGTCTAACTGGAGCAGATCA
>NZ_JBFRVM010000240.1:0-5010 GCF_041475145.1 Vibrio sp. 10N.222.49.A3 | reverse complement strand
CTCGAACAAAATTTAACCGCGAAAGGTCAACACGCCCTAGCAGCTGACTGTATGCCGTCAAGGTAACCGTTAGCTAGATGGTTGCGAGTAATGATGTAGCCTTTAAAGCCGTGAGTGCAGAACTAAATACTTAAATGTTTAGTGATACGCTCGCGGCTTTTTGATTTTAGGTTGAGGTAGTAAACGGCGTTTAGGCTAGAGGTTCTGAGTGAGTGACGTAGCTAACGATAGCTTCTGGTCGCATAGGTGGAGAGTAGAGGTATCCTTGAATTTTGTCACACCCCATTGCGTGCAGCTTTTCTAATTGCTCGCGCTTCTCTACGCCTTCCGCAACCAATGACACATTGAGTCTGTGTGCCAGTTGAACAATCAACCACACAACACTTTCGGATGTTGAGTTTGTCAGCAAGTTTCGAATAAAGGTGGCATCAATCTTAATACAATCTATAGGGTAGCTATGAATGTAATTTAAGCTTGAGTAACCAGTACCGAAATCATCTAGAGCGATCGTGAACCCTTGTCCCCTTAGAAAGTCGAGTGCTGACTTTGTTTCTTGAGTTGGAGATAACAGCACGGTTTCGGTTAGCTCAATGACAAACTCGTTTGCTTTAAAGTGATGCTGTTCAATCGTTCGAGTGAGATAGGAAATATAACGCTTAGAATCGGTAAGCTCGTGAGCGGAGCAGTTTATTCCAAGCTTAACTTTGTAGCCTAAGCCTCGCTCCAATCTTGTTTTAGCGCGGCATACCAATTCGATGATCCGTTCACCCAGTTCCACGCTCAACCCCGATTCTTCCGCTACCTGAATGAACTCCACTGGCGAGATGTCGCCATGTCTTGTGGTTTTCCAACGAGTTAACACCTCGAAGTAATCCCATCGTGTATCAATGTGATCAACGATTGGTTGTACAACCACGTACATTCCACTGTCATTAGGTGCCTGACTGTCTGATATGGGGCTATCAAGTTCACTTCGTAAGGCGGCGATTAACTCGGTTTTCCTTTGGTAACGAACCCTTAGGTGAGTGTCGTAACATTGAATGTATGTATCTTGACTATGCTGGCACTCTTTTAGCGCCAAACTGGTGTTGAAGATGATTTGTTCTACGTCTTTATTGTCTCCATCTGACCGGGCAATGCCGATGCTGACGTCGAAATCGATTTTGATATCAATACTAGTGTAACCTTGCTTTATCTTATCCAGAATTTGTTCGCAAACAGCTATTGGGTCTGAATGATAGGTAATGAATGCGAACTCATTGCCAGCCGTCCGGAACGTCAGGTTGTTGTCGGGCAAGGTTCGGCGCAAGGTCTCTGCAACGAACTGAAGTACCTTATCGCCAATATAATTACCGTGCATATCATTGATGGCTTTGAAGCTATTGATGTCGAGCAGAGCGAGCGTGAAGGGAGTGACACTCTGCTGAGTGATCGATTCCAAGGTGTCTGATAAGCAGCTACGGTTTAATAGCCCAGTTAGACTATCGTGTGATACTTCGTAGCTGAGTTGATTAACCAGTTGCTCAGAACGGTCGTTGAACCACATTTCACGCAAGGTGTGAATGACGATATCTGCGAACAACTGGTGGTGTTTTATCACGTCTTGTTGTTGATCTGTACTCATAGGCGAACTAAAGGTTGAGAAAAGCACACCCATGACTTCGCCACTTTGACTGCGTGCTGGGATAGCGATTGAGTTCTGTGAGGTGATTTCCTGTCTAAATGCTGATGTTGGGAGTGACTGAACGATATACTGAGCAAATGAGCAATCTGGGTGTTTTTGATTAACGGCTTGTTGGTATATGTGACCATGGCGTGCGTTTATTTTGTCATGCAGTACATGGTCAGAATGGGCAATGACCAAAGGAACCATTTGATCGGGGAAGTGCTTTTTCTCAATGATACTGGTGTATTGAGTACCGAAGGTTTGATGCAAAGTAAGCACGGCAGACTCTAAAAGGTCGATACCTTCCAATTTGAGTAAGCGGCCAATGCGCTCTGTGTCTATCATGCAATTGCGTGTATGTTGAGTCATAGTCACCATCCGTAGCCAACCAGAATCGTGTGTAAGCTGTATGTGTATGATCTTGTGTATACGATCTTGTAGCAGCACCGTCTTAAATATTAACAATGCTACTTGCATTAATAATCTTGATATGCGTCTAGTTTATTATTGGTCGTGTTGTGTGATTTTTCAAATTTAGTGCGATATATTTCACAAAATTTGACTATTTCTTTCTTTGTCTAGCCTATCTTTTAGGTGGTCTAAAAATAGCTTGGTTCGTGTATGTGAGTAGTCAAGCTTAGGGTAGTACGCGTAAACCATCACTTCGTCAGCTGTTATATTTGGTAATACTGGAACCAGTGTCCCTTGTTTAAGATCCTCTTTGATCATTGCTTTGATGGTTAACAGTACGCCCATTCCTCGCTTCGCGGCATGAAACAAAGCCTCAGGGTTGGTGGTCGCAAAGTTACCGTTCAAAGTGATGCGCTGTCCTTTAGTTAGCGTGACTTCACGAATAGGACGCTCTCCCCATATTAAGGAGTTGTGCTGCTCTAAGTCTTGCTCGTTGATGGGATAACCATGTTTAGCCAAGTAACTTGGTGCGGCATAAAAGCTGGCTTTGTGTTCAAATAGTGGTGTTTTCTTGAAGCTTAACGAGTTGAGTTGTTCCAGTTCACGACTGATCACCAGGTCCAAGCCAAGCTCAGGTAATTGACCTGGCGTGGTGGTGATAAGCTGTACTTTAATGTCTGGATACTTTTCTAAGAAGTCGTCCATGTATTGCACGAGAAACTTAGAACCAACAGCAATGGTTGCGCCAATCTTTAGCAGGCCCGCAGGCGTTTGGTTAACCGATCGGGTTTCATCAATAATCGATTGCCAATTATCGAGCTGATCTTTGGCTCGCAGATAAAAGAGAGCCCCCGCTTCGGTTTGGCTGATTGAGCGCGTGGTGCGCTTTAATAGTTGAGTGCCAATACGTTCTTCTAACCAGTTCACTCTTTTGCTGATCGCTGAGCTGGTGGTATTGAGTTTACGCGCTGCGCCATTGAAGCTGCCTTCTTCCACCACTTTTACATAACTTTTTACGTTAAGAATCCAATCCATACTATTTCCTGTTGGGACTTAATTAAATTCCAATTTAGCTAATTATCAATTATTGGTTTTGAATGTAAACTCATCTGATGAACAAATAACAAACGAATAGGGAATTTTTTGAGCCAATCGACCTTTAAAAAAACACCGCTACTCTTAGCCATGATGATCATAGCTACAGGACAGGTAGGGGTGAGTATCTATTTACCATCATTGCCGCTAATTGCTTCAGACTTAAGTGTGACTCAGGTAGATGTACAGCTGCTCGTTACGCTGTTTCTTGTGGGTTTTGGCTTGTCTCAGCTATTTTACGGGCCGATGTCCGATGCCGTGGGGAGAAGACCTATCTTCTTGTTAGGTCAGGGTGTTTATTTGATTGGTACTGTTGTTTGTGTTGTTTTTTCCGACAACATGACGGCGTTAGAGGTTGGTCGCTTGTTGCAAGGTCTAGGTGCGGGTAGTGCCTCGGTTCTTGGGCGAAGTGTGCTGCGCGACAGCTATGATGGCCTTCAACTGACCAAAGCACTGTCTTATATTTCGGTCACCGCTTCGATCATGCCGATTATTGCGCCCGTGTTTGGTGGTTGGATCTCATTCCACCTCGGTTGGCAGGCGGTGTTCCTGTTTGTTCTTGTGTATTTACTGGCGATATTCACTCTCGGCTATTTTGTTCTTCATGAAACTTTACCATACGGGAAGAGCCGCTTTGAAGTCAGTCAAGTGGTCAAGAACTATGGCCGTTTGTTGACGAATCGCCAAGTGTTGACCAGTGCCAGTTATAATTGGATGAGTTACATGGCGAGTTTGGTGTCGCTATCGCTGTTTCCATTCTTAATGCAAGAGCAATTGGGGCTGACAGCCGCTGAATACGGATCGTTGATGATAGTCCCTTCGGCTGGCTTACTGATTGGTAGCGTGGCTTTGAACTTGCTCAATCGTAGGTTTAGTACACCACAATTGATGAGTCTTGCGATTTTGATCATTTTAGCTTCAGGGACTTGGTTACTTACTCATGAGTTATCCATCTTTAACTTAGTGTGGGCATTTACGTGGTTAGCTATCGCTCAAGGTATCTCCTTCCCTCTATCGATCAGTATGCTATTAGAACCTCATAAGAAGAAAGCGGGCGCGGTGTCGGCACTGTCAGGTTCAATTCAGATGTGTTTGGCGGGTTTACTTGGTGGATATCTAGTCGAGAGTTGGGTGACGACTCACCTACAGCTCGGCGTGTTTTATCTGATTATTGGCGCTTGTATGGCTACAGTACTTTGGTCTTCAACGAGAATGAATAAGAAAGCCACAGCTACCGAAGTTGAGTACAGTTAAGCAGCTGAAGTACAGACCAGTTAAACAGCTAGCTCGCTATAGTTCAGCATACAGTCGTTAATACGTTGTATTTGTATGGATGGTTTTCTACAATACCAGCGTCCATTTAATAGGTAATAAACATGCAGCAAAATGAATTTGAAGTACTGGTAAAAGCTATCTGCGCACTAGATGGCCTGCCTCAAGCACTTGAGTTATTGAAATCCAATGAGGATACAGAAGTCGCTGAGGCTGCTGGATCACTAACAGGTCAATTTGCGCTAGCTGAAGTTGAAGGCGAAAAGCGTATTTACCACGTGACGCTTCAAGAAAATGAACAAGGCGAAGAGCAAGAGTACATCGAACATGTCATGAATGAAGGCGATGACTTAATCAAATTTGCAGCTTGGTTCTTTGAAACTATGTTTGAATTAAAGCAAAAAGACACATACCAAATTGCGGGTAAAACTTACAGACAGCCAAAGCGTAGCTAGTGTTTTAGTTACTAACTATTAGGCATTAGCGAATAGTGTCCTTTTTAAGGTCAGTGTTTCTAAGCTAAGTATTTAAAAAGCAGCTCTCTTGAGCTAATGCCGTTCACTTAA
>NZ_JBFRVM010000239.1:0-1185 GCF_041475145.1 Vibrio sp. 10N.222.49.A3 | reverse complement strand
CGTCGTAGAGTCAGTCATTCTGAGAAAGAATTGTCGCAAGCATCCTCAATAATGATTGATTTACCATAAATTTCGTTGTGCGAACTAAATGGGGGAGGTTGTACTCATCCTGTCCAGGTTTTGGTTGTGCGAGTGTCATGTGAATACTCGAAAGTTAAGCCGATACATCTAGATCTAGTTGCTGACAACCTGAGAACAAAATAGGTACCTGTAGATCTAAGTAAGTATCAGTAACCTTCACGCTTTCAAAATTCGTTGCCTTCGGGCATGGCGGTTCAAGCCTGCCTAGCGGTACCATATTTAGATGACAAAGCCTCGACTCAAGTCGGGGCTTTGTTGTATCTGGAGAGCAGAAAACGTTGCCTTCGTGGAGGTGGCAGGAATGCCTGTCCAATCAGTCAGTTATTATTGTGCCATTCCAAAATATCACCGTTTCCGTTCGTAATGCGATTCCTTAGTAAATTAATTATCTTAAATCAGAATGTTATCTGTCATTCTCACGTCTATTGTCTATGTTTAAAGGACTAACAGAGGAGAAACATATGCTGACAGTAACCCCTTACTTGTTTTTTGATGGTCGTTGTAGTGAAGCATTAGATTTTTATCATAAATGCTTCGGTGGTGTTGTTTTATCGAAGCAACTCTTTAGTGATGCTCCTCAGGTAATAGAGGGTGCACAACCTAGTTGGGTTATGCACGCTGAGTTCGAAGCATTTGGTATGAAGCTCATGATGTCTGATGGCGTTAAAGCTAAAGAACTTGAAGGGAACAATCTGGCACTTTCCTTGGTTACAGAGGATACCGCGACTCAAGAGAAAATTTTTGAGAAGCTTAAACAAGGAGGGCGAATAATGACGCCACTCGCAGATACGTTTTGGGGCGCTAGATTTGGTAAAGTGGAAGATAAGTTCGGTATTCGTTGGATGGTGCATTGTGATTCTTTAAGTTGAACCTGTGAAATTGGATAGTGAAATTCCCGCGTGGTTTTATTAGAATTATAAATATAGATTATTAATCAATATTATATAAATATGGGCAGCATAAAGATTACTGTAGATCGCATCCAGCCCGGCCTACATATACGACTCCCCCTAAAATGGAACGAACACCCATTTTTATTCAACAGCTTCAAAATAAAAGATGACGCTCAAGTGAAAATAATTCGACATCTTGGGATTAAGCATG
>NZ_JBFRVM010000238.1:0-19660 GCF_041475145.1 Vibrio sp. 10N.222.49.A3 | reverse complement strand
TCTGACTGGAGCAGATCACGAAGAGACTGTCTTAGTTGTTAGTGCATTTGAGAAGCTGACTTTTACCAATGATATTTTTGAGAAAGAGAACAAGCACTATATAACGCTGTTTGTTGTTGCTTCTGACGCTAGCGGCAAACCACAGATAACAGAACCTGATAAATGTAAGCAATGGAAATGGTTTAAGTTAGATGAGTTACCAGAGCCATTGTTTCTTCCTCTGACGAATCTGTTGAGCGATCCGGTCATCCTTGGGAAGCTAGCGCAGTAATACAAATTGTTAGGCCGTTGCTATGTGAATACAGGAAACAATCAAATGGAATTAAAGTGTCACTGTGGAAATGTGAGCTTAGAACTGAGCTCGCTTCCAGACGAAGTCGGGGAGTGTAATTGTTCTATCTGTCGTCGTTATGCTGCCGCTTGGGCGTATTTTTCTCCAGAGCAAGTTCAAATCAACTTGAGCGAGAAAACTGAGTTTTATTGTTGGGGCGATAAAGAAGTCGAATTTCATCGCTGCAAGTCATGTGGATGTTTAACGCATTACGTAACGACAGAGAAATGCTCCGCAGATATTTTGGCCGTGAACATGAGAATGGCCGAAAATGAAGTGCTTGCAAGTATCCCAGTTCGTAAGATCAATGGTGCAGCGTACTAAGTCAACTAACAAGGTACTTTCACCACGCCTTGCAGTATTGAAACGGTAGGTTTGGTCGTATTAAGGAGATGTTCGATGTTCAAGTGTCCAAATTGTGGGGCGTCGGTTTCTATTAAAGAGAAATCAAAGTTGCATCCTTCCAAGCACATGCCATGTAGACAATGCGCTCAAGTATTGAAGCCTTTTACTATTTATTACTACTCACTCTTTTTTGTTGCTCCTTTTACGGTTTCGACTTCAATGAATTATGCTGGGTTTAGCACTTTTGGTGCCATGGTGCTTAGTTTTACATTGTTTTACGTGTTGTTTGTGTGTCAGCCAATAAAGAAAGTAACGCAATAGCCCTCTAGCATTAAAAGAAGAGGACTAATCAGTAATAAAATAATGAGACAGGTAAATCATGACATTACGAGTAGTTCCAGAGCTTTATTGTTTCGATATTAATGTGAGCAAATCCTTCTTTGTCGATGTGTTGGGGTTTGAAGTGAAATACGATCGCTCAGATGAAGAGTTTGCTTATCTAACGCTCGATGGTGTTGATGTGATGCTTGAAGGGATTGCGGGCAAAAGTCGAAAATGGCTTTCAGGTGATCTGGAGTTTCCGTTAGGGCGTGGTGTTAACTTCCAATGGGATGTTATCGATATCGAACCACTTTATAAGAGAGTTAACGAAAGCGCCGCTGATTCTATTTACTTAGCGTTAGAGTCGAAGTCTTATCAATGTGGTGATTCGATCGCGACTCAGAAGCAGTTCATCGTTCAAACTCCAGACGGTTATCTCTTTAGGTTCTGCCAAGATATTCATTAAATCATGACCTTGTTGTTGGATACCAAATACTGGTCTTTGCTCGAAATTATTGGATGGACTAAACGTATTAACTGAGTACTAAGGTTGCATTGCTCACGCCCCAGTAATGCGTTATACAAATACTGTGATTAAGAATGAATGAGGATATGTAGTGAGCCATTTACCAGACGAAAGCCTAAAACGATTCATAGCGGTTTTAAGCAAAAAGATGGATTTGGGAAGAACACTGAACGTGCTAGGGCACTTGAGCGTTGGCCTATCTAATCAATTAGAAAGTGATGAGGCTTGCTACGTTGACTATGAAGACTTGGATGGCAATGCTCACCCAAACCTATCTCACTATCCTTTCATCGTGCTGAAAGCAGACAACTCAAATAAGCTTAGAAAAGTGCGTGAAGAAGCCTTTAGCCGTGGTATTAAATTTACCGATTTTACAAGCTCAATGATCGAAGGTGGTTCTGTTGACCAGCAGCAACGAACTAAAGAAACTAAAGAAGAAGATCTTGAGTATCTTGGTGTATGCCTGTTTGGTGACACGGAAATCCTGCGTGAATTTACAAAGAAGTTTAGCTTGTACAAATAACTCACTTTAGTGGTTTAGCTATCTGCTAGTAAGTGCATCGAACATGTTACATAAGCCGTTAATCCAGAGATAGGAAGTCAATGGAATACCAATTAGATATCGAGCCCTCCGATGATGATATTAATGAAGTCCGAGGCGGGTTAATCAAACACAACACACCGTTTCTGGAAGGGATACCCAAGTCTCAAGTTGCGTACTACGCGATGGAGGAAGGCAACAAAGTCGGTGGCATTATTGCAGATCTTTGGGGAAGCTGGTTACTGATTAAGTTTCTCTGGGTCGATGATTCGATGAGAGGAAAGCAAGTCGGCAGTGAGCTGCTAGAACTTATTGAAGAGTATGCGAAGTCTCAAGGCTGTACGTCGTCATTGGTCGATACATTAAGTTTCCAAGCTAAGCCTTTCTATGAGAAACGAGGGTATGAATGCCAGATGGTGTTAGAAAATTACCCTGTAGATTCCTCGCTATCGTTTCTCACCAAGTCGCTCGTCAAAAAGTAGCAAATAAAGACCCCGCATATACAAGGAGAGTAGAGTGGTCAACATTCGGGAAATGGCAATTTCAGACTACGACTCAGTGATCGCGTTGTGGTGCCAGACAGAAGGCATGAGTATTCGCGATGCCGATTCGAAAGAAAGTATTGGGAACTATTTAGATCGTAACCCCGGTCTGAGTTTTGTGGCTGAAAATAACAACGAGATCATTGGTGCTGTGTTGGTCGGAACGGATGGACGTCGTGGGTATTTACAACACTTAGCTGTCTCGGCCAACTTCAGAGGGCAAAAGTTAGGTTGTAAGCTTGTTGCAGAGGCGGTCAACGCCCTTGCAGGGTTAGGCATCCCGAAGACCCACTTGTTTGTCTATAACGACAACATCAACGCTCAACAGTTTTACGAAAAATTGGGCTGGTTTCCTCGAGATGAAGTTCGAATGTACTCGTTTAATAGCTCGGATAATAGTAACGTTTAGCCTTATAAGTTCGCGCTGGCTGAGCTTGAATTTGTAACAGACCCGCGCGCATCTTCCCAATATCAAAACAATCCTTGGAGTATTTAGAAATGTTGTTTTCTAGTTTGTCTAAACCATCGGTTCATGGCTCCGAGTTATGTTCTGAGCTGCTCAATTTCTTCACCGAGCATAAGAGTGATTTCGAAGAAAAGTTAATCCCAGACTTGTCATACATAGATGATATGGCGCACGTGGTGAACGGCATTAACATCAAAGACGTTCTACACATCAATGCGAATCAATACCGACTTCAATATTCGTTTGATTGGGAGCTGTTTCTAGGTTGTTCAGATAGGAACGAAACTGGTGTAGAGAATGGAAGTGTTCTATTCACGCTTGAGGACGATAACGTTCTTAATATCAACTTCCCAAACTACGGTTCTCGAGACACTAGCGATGAGCTCTAGTCGGTTTTTCGTGGGTGTTATACAGAAGGAACAACAATGATAACTATCGAAAGGCTTGAAGAATCACATGTGGCGTTAGTTCAGGCCATCCAACTCGCCGATGAACAGGTTAAGTTCGCTGGTACAGCTGCAGAGTTTTTATTAGACGGCAGTGAAACGACGCACTTGCACGTGATTAAGTCTGATAACGAAGTTGTTGGTTTCTTTAAGCTGGATATCGCTTACGCAGAGCACTACGAATTCTGCCCTGAAGGAAGCATTGGCTTAAGAGCTTTTGTGCTTGATAAAAACCAGCAAGGTAAAGGTTTAGGAACTGGTACGGTCAAAGCTTTGTTTCCATATTTAAAAGCGAATTACTCAGCGTATGAGTCGATTTACTTAACTGTGAATTGCAAAAATCCGGCAGCATTCAATTGTTATAAGAAAGGCGGCTTCGAAGATACCAATCAACAGTATCTAGGTGGCGCAGCAGGCCCGCAATTTATCATGCGCGGTCAAATCGTTTAGTCACATAAATAGGTTAATTGTCGAACGACAAACGATCTAGGGAGGGATCATGTCAATTACATCAGGAATAGCGCTATTTGTTGCGATGTTACTATCTGCAGCCATACCGGGACCCAGCGTTCTCGCAGTTCTGTCGAGGTCTCTAAGCTTTGGTTGGAAACAAGGCTTGTTAGTGGTGCTTGGCGTACTAATCGCGGATTACATTTTTATATTCTTAGCTTTGTCTGGTTTATCAGCTTTAGCTAGCGCAATGGGTGAATTTGCTACGGTAATTAAATATGTAGGCGTTACCTATTTGTTTTGGTTGGCTTACACAACATGGACGTCAGATGTTAGTGAATCATCGAGTACATCTTCGGAGCAAGGAACGAAAGCCTCAAGCGTGACTATCGGCTTATTGATGACAGTTTCAAACCCAAAGGCGATTTTGTTTTACATGGGTTTCTTTCCCGCATTCATAGACCTAAAAACATTTACCACAACAGATGTGATGATGATTTTGGTGATTTCAACTGTAGCTGTAGGTGGAGTATTGAGTCTCTATGCTTGCACTGCCTCTAAAGCTCGTTTTGTATTTCAAGGGCGCTCAGCAAAGATGCTATTGAACAGGTATCAGGTGGCTTTTTGGCGACTTGCGGTGCTTTGCTAGCAACTAAAACATGAGTACTCTTAGGACTGTTTTAACCATAACACCAAACTAAGTGTTAACACCTAGTGTCTTTGCCTGCTTCATGGCATCATTCCACGTAGCTAAAACCCCAACAAGGTATGTTATGAAACAGAATATTGTCCACATTGCACTCGTGGTAAAAGACTACGATGAAGCGCTTGATTTTTATGTAAACAAGCTTAAGTTTGATCTCATCGAAGACACGTATTTACCAGAAGAAGATAAACGCTGGGTTGTTGTTGCTCCACCAAATTCAACCGGTGTGAGCCTGTTACTTGCTAGAGCTTCCAAGCCAGAGCAACACGATTTCATCGGTAACCAAGCTGGTGGACGCGTATTCCTATTCTTAAACACCGATGACTTCTGGCGTGATTACGAACGCATGACGTCTTTGGGCATTAACTTTGTCCGAGAGCCTAAAGAGCAAGGTTACGGTACCGTTGCTGTGTTTGAAGATCTTTACGGTAACTTGTGGGATCTGCTTCAGTTAAACCCTGAACACCCTATGGCTAACAGGTAGATAAGCTTAGTCAACAACCCTAATTCTAGTCATACGGATTGGCAGGAGCGACATGGAAGTCACAAGGTATCAACCCAAGTATTTAACCGCTTTACAGGCGCTCTATCTAGAATCAAGACAGGACACCTTTCATTGGGCTGATGCCGACGCTTTTAAGTTATCCGATTTCGAATTAGATACAGAAGGTGAAGAAATATGGGTCGCCGTTTCTGGCAATAAGATTTTAGGTTTTACCTCTATTTGGAAACCTGAAAGTTTCATCCATCACCTCTATGTTTGCCCGCGAACGCTACGTTCTGGGGCTGGTTCTGCTTTACTCAATACCTGCAAACAACATTACTCTGGTCTGACATTGAAGTGTTTGACTGCCAATGAAAATGCGATTGGCTTTTATCAGTCGCAAGGCTTTGTTATCTCGTCCACAGAGGGAGAGGGATTAGAGCGTTATCATTTAATGACTTACCAAGTTTTGTAATAATAAGCTTAGTAATAACAATCATGGTAATCACAAGCACTGCAATCACAACAAGGTTCATCAAGTCGGGAGTTAAACCGAGAGTATGGAAATAAAACAGCTTTCAGCGATTGAGGTACTTCCGGTTAGGCATCAAGTGCTTTGGCCTGATAAACCGATGTCGTTTTGTATGGTGCCAGATGACGAACAAGCAACGCATTACGGCGCGTTTGTTGGTGAGCAGTTGGTTTGTGTCGCGTCTATCTATATCCAAGGCCATGAAGCGAGGCTGAGAAAGTTTGCGACGCTGCCTGAATTCCAAGGGCAGGGAATCGGTTCAAACGTGATTGAACATGCAATCTCGAACCTCAAAGATTTAAACATCCAATATTTTTGGTGCGATGCGCGTACAACGGCTTTAGGTTTTTATCAAAAATTTGGGATGGCTGTCGAAGGCTCTGAATTTGAAAAATCGGGCGTTGCGTATTACAAAATGTCGGTTTATTGGGAGTAACGACCCTTTGTCGCTCTTTTAACCCTCAGCTCGGATAAATCATCAACTTAAGTTAAGGAAGCTCATCGTGGAAGAAATCAAAGGCATTCTGCAATTCATGGTCGAAATTGAACAATTAAAGGATGTTCATCGACAGACAAAACCAGTTGGATTGGACCGATATGAAAACTCGGCCGAGCACAGTTGGCACGTCTGTTTGAGCGCGCTCATGTTGAAAGACTATGCCAATGAAGAAATCGATATTACCCGAGTAATGAAGATGTTGCTGATTCATGACCTGGGGGAAATCGATGCAGGAGACACTATCATTTATGCCAGTGAAACCGAAGAAAACAAGCTCAAAGAGAGAAACTGCGTCGAGCGCTTGCTCAAATCATTGCCGAGCCATTTAAGCACCGAGTACTTGGATCTATGGCTTGAGTTCGAAGCGGGTGAGTCGCCGGAAGCCAGATTTGGTAAGGCGATCGATAGAGTGCCACCTTTGCTTCATAACATCCATGGTGGTGGTCATAGCTGGAAGAAGCACAACATATCCAAAGACAAAGTACTGACCTTCAATGGTGAGCGTATTTCTAAAGGCAGTCGTGCTCTATGGAAAGAGCTAGAAGTGCAACTTGAAGGGGCTGCGGACAAAGGACTATTAAAGTAAAAGTTAACTATCTTGCCAAGTAATGGCAAACAAGTTTCACCTAACAACGTTTAAATTTAACCCGGGAATTCATAGTGTTACTTGAGAGTAGCAAGCCCATAGTTGAAGGAATAAGAACCACATGAAAACCACTGCTTTAGCTGTATTGTTACTTGGCGTTTCCGGTTGTGTATTTGCAACCGATAACAATATTGAAGCTATCGATTACCAAGTGTCGATCACTGTCGAGGATTCTGAATCAAAACTCAACTTCCCAACCTTTAAGTTCGACTCTTTCGGACAGGAAGTCTCATCTCAAACTGAAGAATGCATTTATTCGGGTGTTCTTTCTAAGCATGAAGCTAACGCTATTCTACTGGAAGCCAAAATGTCATGCGATTATGAAAATGGAGAGTCTAGCGGACAGATGCCTGTTTTTATTCTTGATAAAGAGGGTGGAGAAGCAAGTATCGATCTCGGAGAAGATGAAGCAAACCTGTGGAAATACACGGTTCTAATTAAAGCGCTTAACTAAATTTCAAACGATACACGGTTACTCTTTTTGTTCTGCGCAATGCCAATAAAAGTAGATACATGGCACATGGTATTATCTCGTGTCTCATTTCTTTCTAATAAAACTCTAAAGGACAACAATGAGTTCGAGAACCGAGTGATAAGTTGTTAGTATTCGTCAACTTTATAAATGTTAGATGGCTTATATAAATGCTTGATAATAAATATATTAAACACCCTTATAACTGTGAGCAGTGCAACGCACTTACCCCGCACCTTGCTGTTAACGCTTCCGATGCTCAATCTAAAGCGGAAGCTGAATCTGAAAAGAAACAATGGAAACTAGGCGTGTTGATGGAGTACCTGATGACGTTATTGTTTAAAGGTGACCATAATGTTCCCGGTTTTTATGTCGACAGTGATTACGAATACCAGTGTGAAAAGTGTGGGACTAAGTCGTGGCACTGATCATGTGTTTAGCTTTTGAAACAATTCCTATCTCAACTGCTGATAATAAGACGCATTAGAAAAGTGATCCTCTCTGCAAATTGAGAATGGAAACGTGTCTATACTGACATGGGTTACGTCGCTGATTTTAGAAGTGGCGCTACGAATGTAAGTTTGATTAGGTTAAATCTCAGAGGTGACGATGAAAAAATTACTACCACTATGCGCCATTTTACTCTCGGCATCATTTTCAGCTACGGCTTCTGATGGTTTGATTAAATATCAAAGTAATTACTCAGTGAAAGAGACCGCTGACCGCTTTGAAGAAATCGCAAAAAGCAAAGGATTGAACTTGTTTGCGAGAATCGACCATCAGAAAAACGCGAGTAAGGTCGATCTTGAATTGAGACCAACCGAAGTCATCATCTTTGGTAACCCGAAAGTAGGGACACCATTAATGCAATGTGCTCAAGAAGTCGCGATAGACTTACCGCAGAAGGTGTTAGTCACGGAAGATTCCAATAAGAAAGTATGGTTGTCTTACAACGATCCTAATTACTTGGTAGAGCGTCACGCGATCAATGGCTGTGACAAAGTGATTCAAAAAATATCGGGTGTACTAAGTAAGTTGTCAGAAGCGACAGTGGCGAAAGCGAAATAACCCAATAGTTCACCAGCATGTTGGTTGATTTATCATGGTTGAGCAAAAGCTATTTTTCTCTAAAAGCTAACGTTCTCTAAAAGCTAGTATATTTCCAAATGAGCAACTCGAGACATAAAAAAAACGGGCAGATCGTAGTGATCTGCCCGTTTTAATCAATCATCTTAATCACACTATGAGTAGCATGAATCAGAAGTGCTTATGCACAACATTTCTTGTATTTCTTACCGCTACCGCAAGAACATGGGTCGTTACGGTTAGGGGTCTTTTCAAACGTCATCGTTTTTGGCTTGTTCAGTAGAGTATCAAGCTCGATGGTGTTCTCTTCTTTGTCTGCGTCGACTGTAACAGTAACGAAGATAGTATTTTCAGCAGCTAATGCTTCAACTTCTGCTTTGCGCGCTTCAGTTTGAACTACTACAGCAATTGGAGATTCTTCAGTACCCGCTTTTACATCGCGGTTTACGTTGTAGCCAGCAAGAACGTGGTTCTGTCTTGTTTCGATACGGCCTTTGAAAAATAGTTTCGACATTGGGTACTCATTAAAAGTGTTGAATGGCGCTATTTTTAATGGCGATAGCGCAATGGAGCGGGGATTATACGCATATATTGCAATTGATAAAGCAGTGATGTGAGCAAAGGCTGTTTGGTTTTTGTTTGCTAGTAACGGTTTGTTCTCTAGCTTTGCTCCTATTAGACAAATTTCGAAATTCAAGACAATAAGATTTCCCTCAATAGGGTTTCAAGTGATAAATTGAAATCGTCAATTTAAACAACGAGATACACCATGAAGTTAGATGCCATCCTGTGGGATTACGATGGAACCTTAGTCAACTCCGTTCCAAAGAATATCGCAATCACCAAAGACATTATCTCTTTAGTTGCGCCACACTTGTCAGGCGACAACTTACCTAAATATTTGCTTAGCGAAGCGCTTTATCATGAAGCCAACCACGGTGCTAAAAACTGGCAAGCCTTATATGTCGACTATTACGGTTTATCACACGATGAAATGTTGATCGCTGGTGGAATGTGGGCAGAGCATCAAGAGAAAAACCAAACAGCCGTTGCCTTGTTTGAAGGAATGGAAATCGTGGTTAATCAGTTTGCGCATCTTCCACATGGGATCTGCTCTCAAAACTCTCAATTGAATATTCGTGGTGTACTCGACAGTTATGGCATCGGCGATTTGTTTAAATCGGTCGTGGGTTATGACGATGTCTCGAACGGCAACCAAAAACCCCATCCATTTGGTGGTGTGAAATGTGTCGAGAACATATTTGGCGCCGATCCGACTAATGAGCTTTGTTTGATGTACATCGGTGACCATGAAGCGGACACACAGTTTGCTCGCAATATTGAAGCCGCGCTGGGTAACAATGCAAAAGTGATTGCCGTAGCCGCAGGTTATAGCCGATCGGAGCCTGAAAATTGGCAAACCAAGCCGGACTACATTGCTAACAGTGTCGATGATCTTTCAATAATCATTGGCAAATACGTTTAATCAGTAACGCTTAGTCGAAAGTAGCTAATTTAAGGAAGAATAATGACACCAAAACAAGTGGTATTAGGATTTTGGGATGCAATGCGCAGTAATGATTTTGCAAAGGCGAGTGAATGGCTAGCCACAGATTTTGAAGGCTATTGGCCGCAGTCGTCTGAATTGACGGTAGGGCGCGACAACTTCACGGCAGTCAATGCTGAATACCCAGCTAATGGTGTTTGGGAGTTCGCGCTCAATTCAATTGTCTGTGAAGGTGATACCGTAGTAACGGACGTTTCGGTTACAGACAGTGTGTTGAAAGGCCGAGTGATCACCTTTCACACGGTTGTAGATGGCTTAATTCAAAAGCAAACTGAGTTTTGGCCAGACCCATTCGAAGCGCCGGCTTGGCGATCGCAGTGGATTCAGGTTGTATCGAACAATTAGTTTGTGTCGATACGATCAGTTTGTAACGAAAAACCAAGTTATAACAAACAAGCGGCATTAGGAGGTTTCATTGAACAAGGTAGTGATTGTAACAGGCGGGAGCCGAGGCATTGGCGCGGCGACGTCTAAATTGTTGGCCAATCAAGGCTATGCTGTATGTGTTAACTTCATACACAATGAGTCGCGAGCTGAAGATCTAGTGAACGAGATTCGTGAACAAGGCGGAACCGCGATTAGTGTGCGTGCGGATGTGTCTGTTGAATCGGACGTGAAATCCTTATTTGAGATTGCACGTAACAAGCTGGGCCCAGTGACTCACTTGGTCAATAATGCCGGGATCTTGTTTACCCAGTCACCATTGGTTGATATTGAATTGGATCGCTTTGAAAAGGTGATGAAGTCCAACGTATCAAGCTGCTTTCTGTGCAGTAAAGCCTTTATCAAACAAGCTGATGGCGCGGGTTCGATTGTGAATGTATCGTCCGCCGCTTCTCGCACAGGCGCACCGTTTGAATATGTGGATTACGCAGCATCGAAAGGTGCGATGGATTCACTCACCAAAGGCTTATCGCTTGAATTGGCTTCACGCAATATCCGAGTGAATGGCGTAAGGCCAGGTTGTATTTATACTGAAATGCACGCAGACGGCGGAGAGCCTGATCGCGTAGACAGACTAGCTTCGCAGTTACCGTTACAACGAGGCGGCACACCAGAAGAGGTGGCTAACTCTATCGCGTGGTTATTGTCAGACGAAGCTTCGTATGTCACCGGCTCTTTTATTGATATTGCGGGCGGTCGATAGGGCGCGTTGCCCTTTACACTCAGATAAACCAGTTTAAACCATAAACACGCAACACAAGTACCTAACTAAAAGAACGAAACTAAGAGTACAAACATGAAAAACTATTTTGAAAGCCCGTTTGTTGGAAAGTCACTTAAAGAGCAAGTGACCAACCCAAACATAATTGTGGGCGAGCACAGCTATTACTCGGGTTACTACCATAACCACAGCTTTGATGACTGTGCGCGTTACCTATTACCGGATAGAACCGACATCGATAAGCTGATCATTGGCAGCTATTGCTCGATTGGTTCTGGCGCCGTATTTATGATGGCGGGCAACCAAGGCCACCAAAATCAGTGGGTCAGCACTTTCCCGTTTTTCTATCAAGACGACGAGAAGTTTGAAGATGCGATAGACGGCTTTGAACGCTCTGGCGATACTGTGATTGGTAATGATGTGTGGATCGGTACAGAAGCGATGATCATGAGTGGTGTTAAGGTTGGTGACGGGGCGATTATCGCGAGTAGAGCGGTTGTGACCAAAGATGTAGCGCCATACTCGATTGTCGGTTCAAACCCTGCACGTCATATCCGTTATCGATTCGATGACACTGAGATTGCTCAGTTGTTAGAAATGAAATGGTGGGAGTGGAGCGAAGAACAGATCAAAGGCGCGATGTCGTTGATGTGCTCTTCAGATATCAACGGGCTTTATCATTATTGGAAAGCGATCAAGTAATCGCAGTCCCCGATATAGCCACGCGTGACAATGTAGCCCCTCATGGTGTTTATACAAGAATGCTCAAACAAGTGAAAACTTACTGAATTGAATCTACATACCACAAGATATCTAACGCATCTTGCTTGGTAATTGTACCTTTCCACGTTGGCATACCTTGTTCTACGTTACCTTCTAAAATGTCATCCGCCAAAGAGCTTGGGCTGGCAAAAAAGCCATTGAGTTTATTAGCGATGTTAGCCGGTTTGTGTGGTAACGAAGCGGAAGTTTGTCCGTCGCCATGTCCTTTGTCGCCATGGCACACCTGACAAAGCTGTCGATATTTGGCTTTGCCATTGGCGAATTGGCTCGCATCGACTTCAGTGGCCGCACTAACATTAAACGCCATCATTGAAGTAACTAATCCTAAGAAAGCTAACACGTGTAAATGGTTCATGGTTTTCATTGTTTTGTTCTCGATTATTATTTAACAATGAAAGAATAAGCAGGCGTGAGTAGAAGAAACGTGAATGGGTTAAGCTGGATTAAGCTAAGTTTAGAAGTAGGTTTAGAAGCAAGTTTAGTTTCGGACGAACATCAATGTGACTTGGGTAAATGATTGATTATATGCATATTGCATAGTATGGCGTGTCGCATTAGCGTGGTGGATGAATTGGAGGGGTATTATGATTAGTTGCAACGATTACGATTATATTGAGATTGTGTGTATGCACCGATACCCAATCAAATTAACGCTGAAGTCTGGCGAGCAGATTGAATGTGTCGGATTAGATACTCAACGCAATGATAGCCGTGAAGAGTGCATTAAGGTCAGTATTCAAGGTGTAGAACAACTTGTCGTACTCACTGATCTTTCCACACTAGAAGTCTGTGTCGACAATCCTCATTTTCAGCAGATTTCATTCAAAACGTCATAGGCTTTCAAATGAATAACACCATAGAACAATGCTATTGCACCGCATGCAGAGAAGACACACAACATGTTGTTGTGTTGGTCAGAAAGACGAGTGCGTTTGCAGACAAACCTAACCAAAAGCGAAGCGAGTTTTGGGCAGGCATGATAAAAGGTTGGTTCCTTGGCCCGTTTATCGCGTCAATGGATGAGTTTTCTCGTCACCTTGTCTGTGAAAAGTGTGGCCATAAAGAGATACAAGATTAGTATTGTTATTTTACAAAACATTGGATTCAATACAGTTAGATCGTCAATTGGCTTAGGAATAAAACGAATGAAAGTAGAAACGATTGAAGCCGTAAAGGCGTATGGTTTTTCAGTAAGAACCACTAATACCGATGAGATTGACCCGGCCAAAGCCAAGATAGGGCAATTGTGGCAGGGCTTTTTTGACCAAGCGTTTCCAAAATTAACGCCGGATTCAAAAGTGTATGGTGTCTACACCAATTACGAGTCTGACTTTACGGGTGAATTTGATGTCGTCGCTTGTACTAGCGCACTCACCGATAACAATTTAGATGCGCTAGTTGAAACCGAAATTGAAGCAGGTAAGTACCTAACGTTTTCAGCTAAAGGAGAACTTCCTCAAGCGGTCATCGATTTATGGGGAGAGGTGTGGGCGTATTTCAACGCAGCGGATTGCCCACATGTCCGAACTTACACGACAGACTTTGAATTCTACAAAGGCGAAACTGAAGTCGAGATTTCGATAGCGATTCAATAAGCTTTGGGTTGTCGTTAGTGATAGTCAAATTGAGTCATTAGCAAAAGAGCCGCTCTGTACGAGCGGCTCTTTTTATTGGGGTACACCGCCTAAATAAATTGCGGTAGACCGCTTTTACAAATTGTGGTGTACCGTCTTAACAAAGGTCAGCTACATCATTCTCATGAAGTAAGGAATAATCAGGGCGTTCGCTAAATCAATGAAGAACGCGCATACCAATGGCACGATGATGAAGGCTTGTGCTGAATGCCCATACTTCTGACTTACTGCCGACATATTCGCCATGGCTGTCGGTGTTGAACCTAACGAAATCCCTCCGAACCCAGCACATACAACAGCCGCATCATAGGTCTTACCCATTGATGGGAACACGATGAAGATATTGATTATCACGGCCAGTAGCAGCTGCATTGCCAATATCGCGAAGATAGGACCCGCCAAGTCAATGAGCGTCCAAAGCTGCATGCTCATTAGTGACATCGCCAAAAATGTACCCAGGGAGATTTCAGCAATTAAGTCGATAGCGGGCGAGCGTGTCGGCCATTTTGCGCCCGAGATCCTTGGGTAGGAGTCTGGCATTACGTTGGTGATCACGATACCCGCAAACAAGCACGATACGAACAATGGAAGCTGTAATCCTGTCTGACTGATCAATTCATTAAGCAACGCGCCGACAATGACACAAATATGGATCGCTAATACGGCGTCTAAAAATTGAAATGATGTGAGGGCTTGTTGTTGCTTTTTGACATTTGAATCGATTGAACCTGATTGTTCATCAGTAGGTTTGAGGTTGTGACGCTTGATGAGAAACTTCGCAATAGGACCACCCATAAGGCTGGCTAAAATCAGCCCGAACGTTGCACTGGCGATACCAATTTCCATTGCGCTTTCTAGGCCGAACTCTTCTGCAACCTTGGGGGCCCAAGCAATCGCGGTGCCATGTCCGCCAATCAGTGAAATACTTCCGCTGAGTAGACCAAAGACAGGCTCTAGGCCAAACATTGATGCGACAGAAATACCGACGATGTTCTGCATGATCATGAAGAAGATAGTGATTGCTAGCAAAATGACCAAGGGCTTTCCGCCTTTGAACAGGTCTTTCAAACTTGAGTTAATACCAATCGTGGTAAAGAAGTAGACCAATAATACATCGCGAGCAAACAGATCAAACTGCACTTCAATTGAGGTTGTCGCGTAAAGAGCCGCAAACAGGAGCGATGCCAAAATCCCGCCAGAGACAGGTTCAGGAATACTGAACTCTTTCAAAAAACCGATGACCTGATTGAGCCTCCGACCGATAAATAGAACCACGATCCCCATGGTCACTGCAAAGAATGACCCGAGATGTAAGATGTTGTTTTCAAATTCCATAGTGATCCTTGTAAAGGTGAAATTATGACGTGATTTTTGATCGCCAGATTGCGCTTTAATAAGCAACTAGATTAGCATCATTTGTTATATTCAAATGATAAGAAGTTTTGAAATTCCGGATCGGCAACAAGTTGTTTGTTACCTTCTTCAATCAATAGGTCGACGTTTTCTTTGTCTATCATAAAGTCCGTCGGAATTTGATTGAGTAAGTATCGCTTGGCACTGTTGTCTGATTTATTCAAGCTGATCTCAATGAAGTGCGGAGAAACCTTACGACCTTGATGAGAGGCCAGCTCCGACCAAGACTGCAACTCGTCGACGATCAAATCTTTTGTTGTGTCGTTATAGCGATGCAGCTGGATATCGGTGATGACGTCCACCGTTTGTTTCATGGAAGGCGCTTCAATTGACTCTCCAATGCCAGATTCTGGGTTCGTCGATGCATCAACCGAAATGATGACAATAGGACGCGCGTGCTGGGTGTAGTACAAGTTTTTCAGTTCTTCGTTGTCGTTGTAACGCAAGTATTCAGACATCTCATACACCGACAGCAAACCGAGGTTGTCAGTAATCCCGCCATCCACAAGGTGTAGATAACTCACATCATCCTTATTGCTATAGGACTCTAGCGACTTGATCAGATTTCGGTTGCGGTAACTGGTGGCGTCGAAAGAGGGTTTTGTGTGTTCTGTTTTGTCGCAGTCATTTCTATTCTCAAGCACGACAGGAGTAAATACAAAAGGGACAGCAGAAGAGGCGGCCACCGAGCTAGACACGGAATAGCTGTTTAAGTCTGAACAAATCAGGTCAAAGTACTCTTGTGTGAATGAAAAGCGCGAACCCGTTGAAATGTCGGTTGCGTTAATCACAATGTAGGGCGCATTTTCTCGGTGCATCTCGGCAAACGTGCTTTCACCGAAGATGTTGGCTTTGTAATAGTCGGTGGCTTTGTCTGTTCTGGTGGCGTACGAGAACCAATAAGTAGGAGATAAAAGGATGGAAAGCAGATCTTTCGAGACTTTGTGATAAAGGAATGCTTCTTCGTAATCTTCGAATATCTGGTCGCCATAGATACCGTAATAGGCGGCGGTAAAGCTGCCACCGGATACCGAGCTGATCATATCGACTTCTTCTAACAGATTGACCGTTTCACCTTCGATTTCGATGTTGGTGTCGCGCAATGCTTGCAACACGCCATATGAGAGCGCTGCCGCACGTGTGCCGCCACCAGAAAAAGAGAGGATTAACGTGACTTTGCTATCGGGTTTATTGAAGCTCTTCGCCGTGTAGGTTTGATTCTGCTGCGCAACAGATTGGCCTGTGTTGGTTGCTTTGTTTTTCGCGCTACAGCCTGAAAGGGCAAGCGAGAAGGCCACTAACAGTGAAACTTTCGCGAACCCTTTAAAATCGGGACTAGGTGTGTTGAACGTATTCACTTTGTTTTTTGGCATAGCGCATTTCAAACTAACGTTGAGGTTGAGTGAAAGGCTATTTTCGTTGATATCTAATATGCCATCAATGGCGTCACCTGTAATTCAGTGTCACGATTTTCATAACAATCTAGAGGTAATCAAGCTTATTTAGAACTGTTTACAGTCATCTTCGGTAATCTTCAGCAATATGGAGTTATCTCCAGCAATTCATGGCGACTTAATTCTACCCAAAAAAACAATCTTGCTTGGTTTCATTCCACAAAGGGTATTGCTTCATGACTTGGGTGTAGAGCTTACTGTCGAGGTGCGCTCTTAACCAACGTCCTACGTTCTGATATTCAGATTGCACAAACCACTTCTTCTCGACTCTTACGAACTGGCTAACAAAAGGCATCACGGCAAAATCGGCTAAGCTTGGGGTTTCTCCGAAAAAGTAGGGCTGCTCGGTGAGTAGCGCTTCTAACTGACTAATGAACGCTTCGCAGGCTTGTCGACGTTGTTCCGTATCGATGTTTCGGTAACGAACAGACGCACGGTATTTCTCTAAGTGACTAATAAACTCATCATCGTTAACTTTAATGAGCTGGTGGACTTGTTGGCTAAGTGTTGGGTTACTTGAACGCAGAAGATCTTGAGGATCGTTTTGTTGAAGCGCCCAATTCATCACATCTAAGCTCTGTTCGATGATTTGGCCATCTGGCAATACCAATACTGGAACAGTGCCTTTTGGCGAACTGGCCAATAGTTCTCTAGGCTTATCTTTGGTAACAATTTCTCGAAGTAACACTTTCTGCTGTGATAGTGCGATACCCATCCTTCCTCGCATAGCGTAAGGGCAGCGTCTTAAAGAATAAAGGATAGGTAAATCGAATTCGTTTGGCATTATTGAGGTCATTTAGTTTGGAAAGTGTTGTTAGGTGGTAAAGAGATCGTGTTGTAGGTAGAATACGCGCCTTAAAAATTATAAGTAAGTGAGCGACTTCAAAAATGAGCAGAAAGATTGAGTTATTAGCCCCAGGTGGCGATGTCGAGGCGATTAAAGCCGCTATCGTGGCCGGTGCCAATGCGGTTTATTGTGGTTTAGACACCTTCAACGCTCGTAACAGAGCCTCTAACCTTTCGTTAGATGAGTTGAATGGTGTGATTCGCCTTGCTCATGAATATGGTTGTGAAGTGTTTCTGACTCTTAACGTTGTGCTGCTGGAGCATGAAATTAAGACTATCACTAAATTGCTGAACCAACTGGTGAACACCAAACTAGACGGCATCATCGTTCAAGATCTTGGTTTGTTTGATTTGGTGAAAAAGCATTTCCCATCGTTAGATGTTCATGCATCGACTCAGTTAACGACGCACAACGAAGGCCAGATTAAGTTCTTGTCTAAGATTGGCGCGACGCGCGTTAACTTGTCTCGTGAATTGAACCTACCAGAAATCAAAATGCTGACGGAAGTGGCACACGATCACGATGTTCTAACTGAAGTGTTCGTACACGGTGCTTTGTGTATCGCATTCTCTGGCCAATGTTACTCAAGCTCAGTAAGTGTCGGTAACTCAGGTAACCGTGGGCGTTGTAGCCAAGCGTGTCGTGATGAATACGAAATCACCAACGCAGGCAACAAGTTCCCACTTAACCTGAAAGATAACTCCGCTTACTACGACCTACCTGAACTGGTTGACGCGAAAGTTGACTCGTTGAAAGTAGAAGGCCGTATTAAAGGCGCACACTACGTATACACTGTGGTAGACACGTGGCGAAAACAGATTGATAGCTTTGTAGAAAGTGGTTTGTTGATCGAAGACGATTCAAACCTACACAAAGTATTCAACCGTGATTTCACCAACTCTTTCCTTAAGGGCAACCTAACGAAAGACATGTTCATTGATAATCCACGTGACAACAGCATGAACTACGCCGTTGATAAAGCGACGAAAGAGAACAATGAAATCTCTGTTGTGCAAATTCAAGAAGTAACTAGCGATCTTTATGAAGCTAAGAATGCGCTAGGTAGCGAAATGCGCGACAAGATCGAGTTCCTTGATATTCGTAAAACACCGGTGTCATTGTCGTTTAGCGCTAAGGTGGGTCAACCATTTACGGTGACAGTGAACACACCAAAAGAAAACTTTACGGTTCAGTCTCAATCATTATTGGCAACAGCTAAAGAGACTGCGATTACTCAGGCGTTACTTGAGAAGCGTTTCAAATCAGTGAAGAGTGCGGTTCATACGCTTGAAAACTGTAACTACGACAACTTAGATGAAGGTCTGATTCTTCCTTTGAAAGAAGTGTCGGTCTTAAAAGACGAAATCGATTTCATCTTAAACGGTTCTGTGAAAGTGATTAAGCACGTTGAAGTGCCAGCACTGCCTCAGCAACCAAAGGTTAACGAGAAGCCAACCATGTCGATGCTTATCGCTGATGTGGAAGACTTGCACCTGTGTGACGTAACTGACGCGGATGTTTACTTCAAACTGCCTGAAAGCTTCAAGAAGCGTTGTAACAAGTACATCGACATCTTGGCAGCAAACCCACGTTTGATTCCTTGGTTCCCAGCAGTATTGATCGGTAAAGATTACGACGAAGCGGTTCGTATTCTTGAAGAGATCAAGCCAGCTCGCATCGTGACCAACAACACGGGTATTGCTTACAAAGCTTACGAGATGGGAATTGAGTGGGTTGCAGGCCCGTTCATGAACACCACAAACTCTCACGCACTGGTTACGCTGAAAGAAGAGCTGAACTGTGCTGGTGCTTTCATTTCGAACGAGATCAACAAAGGTCAGATTCGTCATATTCGCCGCCCAGAGAACTTCAAACTGTTCTACAGCATCTACCACCCAATCTTGATGATGACCAGCCGCCAGTGTTTCTTCCAAAGAACCGTGGGTTGTAACAAGCCAAGCATTGAAGCCGGTTGTATGTTGAAGTGTGAGAAAGCGACCACGATTACCAACGTGAAAGGCATCTCTTTCGCAGTGGATAAACAGAAGGGTGGCTACCCAAGCATTTACAACCACGAGCAGTTCTTAAACCATGACGCTGTAACGGATTTCTCTGGTCTGTTCGATGAGTTCTTCATTGACCTAACCAACATCGGCGCGGGTTCGAAAGAAGTACAAGACAAAGTAGAGTTGATCAAACACTTCCAAGGTTTGATTGACGGCGTTGATGGTTCACAACAGAACCTAGAGCAGCTAGTCGAAGTTCGTACTAACGCTCAATACGTGCAAGGTCTATAGGGTTCAAGGCTTATAACACTAAAGGTCTATAAGGCTTAACCGCTTGTAAGCACTGTGAAGTAATAAACAAAAGGCCACTCAATCGAGTTAATGCCGATCGTTTAAGA
>NZ_JBFRVM010000237.1:0-18556 GCF_041475145.1 Vibrio sp. 10N.222.49.A3 | reverse complement strand
TTATCCGAACGGCATTACACTAGTTAGTGAGCCTTTTTTGTATTTGTTTGCTAGCACAGCTAACGGCCAATAACGCTTATTCTCAGTGTCGAGTGCGAGAAGACGTCAGTTCTGATGCACGAAGCTGAGCAACGGCTTTTGCGAGTTCAAGCTGAGCTTGTGCAAAGTTGATGTCTACATTGCCCTTATTGATATTTTCTAGAGCTGCATATTTCGCTTCTTCTGCGCGCGCGCGGTCAATATCTTGGCCGTGCAGGGCAGTATCGGCTAACACCGTTACCACATCCGGCTGAACTTCCAGCATCCCGCCAGAGACATAAAGCACTTGCCCCTCTGATTTAGGGTCTGTGACAAATACTGTCACGCCTGGCTTTATTTTACTGAGAAGCGGGGAGTGACCGGGGCGGATCCCCAGTTCACCATCAGCGCCAGAAACGGCTAGGGCATACGCTGGACCTGAAAACAGCGTACCTTCCGCACTTACAATATTAAGTTGAAATGTATTATCTGTAATTCCGATAGCCATGGTGCACCTGCCTCTTAGAGTGATTTTGCTTTGTTAAGCACTTCGTCGATAGAACCACAGTACAAGAATGCTTGCTCTGGGATATCGTCATATTCGCCGCCTAACAGGCCTTTAAAGCCTCTTAGTGTTTCGCTTAGCGGTACAAATACACCTTTCTGACCAGTGAACACTTCGGCTACGTGGTAAGGCTGAGTTAAGAAACGTTCAATCTTACGAGCGCGAGATACGGTCTGTTTGTCTTCAGTAGACAGCTCATCCATACCAAGAATCGCGATGATGTCTTTTAGCTCTTTGTAGCGTTGCAGCGTTGTTTGGACTTTTTGTGCAATGTCGTAATGCTCTTGACCAACCACAAGCGGGTCCAATTGGCGAGATGTTGAATCCAATGGGTCGATTGCAGGGTAGAGGCCCAATGCCGCGATATTACGAGACAGTACAACGGTCGCATCTAAGTGAGCAAAGGTTGTTGCCGGTGATGGATCGGTCAAGTCATCCGCAGGTACGTATACCGCTTGGATAGACGTGATAGAACCTTGTCTAGTCGAAGTGATACGCTCTTGAAGCACACCCATCTCTTCAGCGAGTGTTGGTTGGTAACCTACTGCTGAAGGCATACGACCTAACAGTGCTGACACCTCAGTCCCCGCAAGCGTGTAACGGTAAATGTTATCAATGAACAACAGTACGTCACGACCTTCATCACGGAAGCGCTCAGCCATAGTCAGGCCTGTAAGTGCAACACGTAGACGGTTTCCCGGTGGCTCGTTCATTTGGCCGTAAACCATGGCCACTTTGTCTAGTACACCCGCTTCTTTCATCTCGTAGTAGAAGTCGTTACCTTCACGAGTACGCTCACCAACACCGGTAAATACAGAGAGACCTGAGTGGGCTTTTGCGATGTTGTTGATAAGCTCCATCATGTTGACGGTTTTACCTACGCCAGCACCACCGAACAGACCGATTTTACCGCCCTTTGCGAAAGGACTGATAAGGTCGATAACTTTAACGCCGGTCTCAAGAAGTTCAGTGCTGTTTGCTTGCTCTTCATAAGAGGGTGCTTCACGGTGAATTTCGTAGCTTTCTTTTTGACCGATTTCACCACATTCATCGATAGGCTGACCAAGAACGTTCATGATACGGCCTAAGGTTTCTTCGCCCACAGGAACGGTGATTGGAGAACCTGTGTTTTCAACAGTTAGGCCGCGGCGCAAGCCATCTGACGTACCCATTGCAATACAACGAACGATGCTGCCACCCAGTTGTTGCTGAACTTCCAATACGAGAGAGCTTGCTTCCTCGCTAGTCACTTTCAATGCATCATAAACGCGTGGGCTGTTGCCGCCGCTGAACTCGACGTCTACCACCGCGCCGATAACTTTAACTATTTTTCCAACACTCATCTCTAAATCCTCAAATTCTATTCTTAACCCACTCTTGTCTGCCCTTAGACAGCTTGAGCACCTGAGACTATTTCACTCAGCTCTTGGGTAATGGCAGCCTGTCGCGCTTTGTTGTATACCAACTGCAAATCATCGATGAGTTGGCCTGCGTTATCGGTCGCCGCTTTCATGGCCACCATTCGGGCTGCTTGCTCACAGGCAATGCTCTCTACGATGCCTTGATACACTTGTGATTCAATGTATCGATGTAACAGCTCAGAGAGGATGTCTCTTGGTGCTTGTTCATAGATGTAGTCCCAACGACGTGCTTTTTTCGCGCCTCCATCGGCCTCAGAATCTGAAGGGTGGGGCAGCAACTGCAAGGTCGTTGGTTCTTGAACCATGGTGTTGATGAACTGGTTATACACGAGATACAAACTGTCGATTTTTTCGTCGTCGTAATGCCCTAGCATCGCGTTAACCGTACCTAAAATGTCTTCTAATTTAGGCGCGTCACCAAGGCCTGACGTTTGCGCGATAACATTGCCGCTGCGTTGGAAAAATGAGATAGCTTTTGAACCAATTAAGGTCGTTTCTACTTCAACGCCTTTGGTACGCCACATCTCCATTTCTTCTAACACTTTCTTGAACAAATTCGAGTTCAAGCCACCACATAAGCCTCGATCGGACGAAATAATGATGTAAGCAACGCGTTTTGGTTCACGCTGTTGAAGGTAGGGGTGCTGGTATTCCAGCGACCCTGATGCGACATGAGAGATAACTTTGCGCATGTTCTCGGCATATGGACGTGTTAGCGTCATATTGTCTTGAACCTTACGCATCTTACTTGCCGCAACCATCTCCATTGCACTGGTGATTTTCTGAGTGTTACTAACACTGCCTATCTTGGTGCGAATTTCTTTAGTATTTGCCATTATCTGCTCCTAATTTGTTTTGATTTCCAGCCAACAAACCGGAGCGTTTACCAAGCTTTCAACGCTACAAAGTCACCGAGAAGCTTTGCAAGAGCGCCATCAATTTCATCGTTGTAGTCACCGTTAGCGTTAATGGTGTCGAACAACTCTGGGTTTTGACCTTTCGCGTAAGCAATTAATTCTTCTTCAAAACGTGCAACTTTGTGCAACTCTACGTCAGCCAAATAGCCTTTTTCTGCTGCGTAGATAACCGTTGCTTGCTCAGCGACAGACATCGGCGAGTATTGCTTTTGCTTCATCAGTTCGGTGACACGTTCACCATGATCAAGCTGCTTGCGCGTCATGTCGTCTAGGTCAGAAGAGAACTGAGCAAATGCGGCTAACTCACGGTATTGAGCTAACGATGTACGAATACCACCAGACAGTTTCTTGATGATCTTGCACTGTGCTGCACCACCCACACGAGATACCGAGATACCTGGGTCAACAGCAGGACGTAGACCTGAGTTGAATAGTTGGGTTTGTAGGAAAACCTGACCATCAGTAATCGAGATTACGTTGGTTGGTACAAACGCCGATACGTCACCCGCTTGAGTTTCAATGATAGGAAGCGCTGTCAGTGAGCCTGTTTGGCCTTTCACTTCACCGTTCGTGAACTTCTCTACATATTCCGCATTCACTCGTGCCGCACGTTCTAGTAGGCGTGAGTGGAGGTAGAATACGTCGCCAGGGAAGGCTTCACGACCCGGTGGGCGCTTAAGTAGCAATGAGATTTGACGGTAAGCGACGGCTTGCTTTGATAGGTCATCATAGATGATCAATGCATCTTCACCGCGGTCACGGAAGTATTCGCCCATGGTGCAACCTGCATAGGGTGCTAGGTATTGAAGCGCGGCTGATTCTGATGCTGAGGCTACAACAACTATGGTGTTTTTAAGCGCATCGTGATCTTCGAGTTTACGAACAACGTTTGCGATAGTAGAGGCTTTCTGGCCAATAGCCACGTACACACATTTGATGCCAGAATCTTTCTGATTGATGATCGCATCAATAGCTAGCGCTGTTTTACCAGTCTGACGGTCACCGATGATAAGTTCACGTTGACCGCGACCGATAGGCACCATGGTATCAACGGCTTTATAACCGGTTTGAATTGGTTGATCGACGGACTTACGCTCGATTACGCCGGGTGCAATTACTTCTACAGGGTCGAGTCGGTCACAACTCACTGGGCCTTTGCCATCGATTGGCTCACCTAGTGTGTTCACTACACGGCCAAGAAGTCCATTACCTACGGGTACTTCCAAGATACGACCGGTCCCTTTCACTTTCATACCTTCAGATAGGTCAGTGTAGGGACCCATAACCACGGCACCGACTGAGTGGGTATCAAGGTTAAGAGCAAGAGCGTATTTACCACCTGGAAGCTCGATCATCTCACCCTGCATGACATCCGCAAGGCCATTAATAGTAATGATGCCATCACGAACCGAGACTATGGTGCCTTCGTTGCGAGCTTCGGTGCTCACATTAAACTTCGAGATGCGATCTTTGATTAGATCGCTGATTTCATTTGAATTTAGTTGCATAATTGTTACCTATCTCGCGTGAAGTTGATGGGCTAATCGGCTAATTGATGTGTTCAAAGAACCATCGATGACGGTTTCACCCGCCTTGATGACGATCCCGCCAACCAGCGAGTCATCAATAACCTGTTCCATTTCAACCTGACGCTCTAATTTCTTCTCAAGTGCAGCAGTGAGTGATGTAACTTGATCTTGTGTAAGCAATTCTGAACTGGTGACAGTGACAGGGATTACACGTTCATGTTCGTCCTTTAGGTCGCTGAACAAGTTAAACAAGTCTCTGATCACTACAAGACGGCCATTCTCAGCCAAGACTTTAATGAGATTAATGACGTGGTCATCAACGAGTCCTTGGCAAACGTGAATGATGAGATTGACCAGTTCTTCAGATTGCTGTGTGTGAACACCTTCTGCTGATGAAATCTGCTTAGCGATCGTTTCTTCTTCCGCTACCGTCACAAGAATGGACAGCATTGAGTGCCACTCTTGTAACTTGTTTTCACCTAAAGCAAAGTCGAACGATGCTTTAGCGTAGGGATGAGCAATATTGGTGTAACCTGACATATTGCCTCCGTTTAGAGTTCGCTTATCATTTGATCAACTAACGCTCGGTTCGTTTCAGAATCTAGGTTTTTGCTGATCAATTTCTGTGCACTTTGAATAACAGCGTCTGCCATATCCGCCTGAAGTTCACGGCGTAACTTTTGACGTTCGCCTTCTAGCTCAGCTCTACCTTGCTCTAAGATGCGCGCTTTTTCTTGCTCACCTTCTTGGTGAGCTAAGGTGATGATTTCGTTGCGGCGTTTTTTGCCTTGCTCAATCAGTTCGGTCACATTTTTTTTCGCATCTGCGACGAGTTGTGCGCCATTTGATTTTGCTAGTTCTAGCTCTTTCGCTGCATTCTCTGAGTGGCGTAAACCATCAGCGATTTCTTTTTGGCGCTCGTCTAACATCGCGGTGAGAGGGGGCCATACATATTTCATGCATAGCCAAACAAAAATCACGAATGAGATTGCTTGACCAAACATGCTGGCATTTAAGTTCATACCTTCCTCACTAAATCTTGATTATTTACAAATCGATCTTTTCAAAGCTTTTAATTAAGCCACGGCAAAGATGATGTATAGACCGATACCAACACCGATCATCGGTACAGCATCCACAAGGCCCATCATGATGAAGAATTGAGTACGAAGCATTGGAGTAAGGTCTGGTTGACGAGCAACACCTTCAAGGTATTTACCTGCTAAGTTACCAATACCAGATGCTGCACCTGCTGCACCTAAACCGATCAGTAATGCACCTGCTACATATAAAACTGCGCTTACGATATCCATTTGTATCTCCGATAAATAATGTTTTAGTTAATTTTTTAGTTATTAATTAGTGGTGTTCTTCTGTTGCCATTGCTAAGTAAACAACGGTCAGTACCATAAATATAAATGCTTGTAAGAATACGATTAATATGTGGAATAAGGCCCATGGAACACTTAGTGCCCATTGCATCCACCAAGGCATTAGTGCGATAAGGATGAATATCATCTCGCCTGCATACATATTTCCGAATAATCGTAAGCCTAGTGATATTGGCTTTGAAATTAATGTTATTAATTCAAGAACAAAGTTAACAGGATATAAAAGAGGGTTATCAAATGGCTGAGTAGTTAGCTCTTTGATAAAGCCTTTCAAACCTTTATTTTTAAACGTATAAGTTAACAATAAAATAAACACACCGAGTGCCATCGACATTGGGATATTTACATCCGCTGTCGGTAGGTCTCTAAAGTGTTCTAAACCCATTACACGAGTTAACCCTGGTATTAAATCAATTGGTAATAGGTCGACTGCATTCATTAACAACACCCAAACAAAAGTGGTTAATGCCAGTGGCCCTATTAATTTATCCTCCGCTTGAAAAATCTCTTTGACTAGGTTGTTAACGAAATCAAAGATAAGCTCGATAAAACATTGAAAACGACCTGGAACACCGCTAGTGCCCTTGGTCACTACATATCGAAAAGCTCCAATAAACAATAAACCCGTAATCCAAGATACCAACATTGAGTCAATGTTGAACGCCCAGAAACCATCACCTGTAGTTAAGAAGGTTAAGTGATGCTCTATGTATTCGTGAGCGGTAGTGACTTGATCCATACTACACGTACTCCGATCTTGTAGAGGCAGTAATAAATGGTGTTAAGAAGTACCCAATCATTGTAAAAATGTATGCGTATAATATTACTGGGTTATCCAATTTAAAAAACTGGAATGCCAAGATAAACATTAAGAACGTATAGGTTATTTTCACGACACGACTCATTTGCATTAAGTCACGTAAACTATAATTGGGATTCTTGTGCACCTTTAGGCTTGCATATATAAAACCAAACAGCGGTGGTAACATCGCGATTACGACACCCAAAGCTGAAGACTCCATATCTACTTTATTACCAAAAAACACTTCATATAAAACTACACCGACGGCTAATACTATTTGGCAGAGAATAACTCTTTTAGCAGCAACAAGGATGTCACTACTTATCCCATTAAGCCTCATAATAAAACCCTATATTTAACAGTGTAAGTCAATATAAAACACAGTTTGAATATGTTTTGTTACTAGCACTTACTTGTTAATATCAATTTGACTTGTTAATAAACCTTTACTTGTTAACAAAGAAATAATCTTTCTGGCTTTATATCTCCTGACGAAATTAAACGATAAAAACTAATTCGCTATCGTTTCGACAAAATATAAACTACGCCTAAAATTATGTGATCAAAACGACAAAAAGCGACATCAATAATTCCATTTTTGAAATGAATGTTTTTCATTTATGAAAGTAATAGTTGAATAACTTTATTCATGAGAATTTTTAATGCTTTATTTTTAGCGATAATGGGCGTTTTTGTGAAAGAGTTTTAGCTACCAATTGGGCAAGTTACGATCTTATCAATTACGTATATTCAAACACTTAGCGTCATTTATAAGTTGATTGTTGAGTGTGATTCTACAAGTGGATAAAGCAAGTTTAGTTAGCGATGAAAGCCGTCGTGCATTGAGTTATTTATTTGTACGCCGTTCTCTATCTAGAAGTGATTATTTTTCAAAATAGTTTGTCGTGACTTCATTCTTAACGCCTTTCAGGCGATCCGAAACGGACAAGTCGGCGTTTAAGATGAATATGATGGAAGAAATTCAGCTCCTCACATGGATGTAAGGAGCTGAAGATAGGGTAAAAATCTGAAGGTTAGGGCACTAAGCCCAAGATAGAAAGGTCAAAACTCTGGATATTAGAGCTGGAATTTCTTGATGTGTTGCTCTATCAACCGCTTTTTAAGCAAACAAACTCAATCATGTCCCTCTATTCGTCTTCATAACTTAGATATTGAATACATAAGTCATGAAAAGCCTGCGCTTGTGGCGAGATCGTACGATCAGACAATCTGAAAATACCGATCTGACGCTGTAAGGGCGGGTCAATCAATGGGATCCACACCAAACGGGTTTCATTGGTCGGGAAAGCCAACTTAGGTAGCGTGGTCACGCCTATCCCGAGTTCTAACACCGAAAACAACGAAGTGATGTTCTCTACTGAATACAGAGCCTGTTCGCTGAGCATTCTTGCAGGTGTTGGGTCAAGTAGGGTACAAGTCCCGTTGCGAATGAAGGGTTGTTTTAACAAAGTTTGCCATTCTATTCCCTCTCGTTGAGAGGCGATAGGGTTGTCTTTGAGGCAGACCACACCAATAGGATCGGAAAGTAAAGGCGTGAAGTCGATGCTCTCTTCTTCTAAATGGGAGCTATTTCCGAGGGCTACATCCACCTCTCCAGAGAGTAATCTTGCTTCTACACCCGCCGCGTTATCATCAATTAAGCTTACCTCAACATTCGGGTACTGTTCACAAAAAGCCCCTAAAACACTAGGGATTAATTTTGCCGCTACTGATGGCACGCTTGCTATTCGAACTCTTCCTTGTTGTCCTGCCGCGGCTGCGCGTAGGTCATTGTCTAATGCTTTGTAAACATTCAGGAATTGAATGATTTTTGGCAGGCATATTTCCCCGAAAGGTGTCAGGGTTGATTTGTTGCCTGTTTCAAACAGTGGCTGACCAAGTATTTTTTCTAGCTCTTTTATCGACGTAGAAAGTGCCGCTTGTGAGCGATTTGCGCGGTGAGATGCTGCTCGAAATCCGCCTTCTTCGACCACTAAAACAAAATGTTTCAACTGTTGTAGCTTAATACTCATGGCACTGATCCTTCTCTAGCCCTTGCTATACCTTACTTTTCGTAAGGTGATAGATTTTATTTATCAAATGCACAAAATTTACCGTTAGATTTATCAGTCGTCAAGGTGCAGTATTTAACCATCTTGAAACATAGCTGTTACAAAGTTGGATGGAATCGTGAACGCACAAACTAAAAAATACCCAGTAAAAACCGAGCTTTTCGCTTCAAAAGCACCACTAGAGTGGGCAATCGTTAATAACGGCACTCTATACACAGCGCAGATTCCAATTGATGAAACTGGCGCAGTAGTAGAAGGCGGTATCGAAGCGCAAACGCGTCAGACTTTTAACAACCTTGTTCATACGTTGGAGTGTGCAGGCGAATCTATGGATTCAGTGCTGCAAGTTCTGATTTACGTGACAGACCGTGAATATCTAAAAACGGTCAACAGCGTATACGGAGAATACTTCAATGCACCTTATCCAAACCGTGCTGCGGTCGTCGTTGCAGGGTTAGCAAGAGAAGAAATGTTGGTTGAGTTCGTGGTTTACGCATCGGCGTCTCAACCTGAATAATTCGACTGTGAACTAAGGCTATTTGCGGGTCAAAACTCTTTTAAATTGAAGTGGTTTATTGATACAAGCGACTTGGTTCACTTTAGAAACAAAATATACATCTTATTTTAGCAATTAATTACCTGAATATTAACAGTTTATTAATTAACCAGATGGTTGCCAGACTCAACCGCAACCTAACCGTTACAAGGACAGAATGATGACTCAATTACAGAATGTTCAAGCAGAAAACGCACTTTACATTGGCGGCGAATGGCAAGCGGGTGTAAGCACCGTTGCGAACATTAACCCATCAGATATTTCTGAAAACATCGGTAACTTTGCACAAGCAAGTGCTGACCAAGTTCAACAGGCGATTTCAGCGGCAAAGCACGCTCAACCAGAGTGGGAAAAAACGCCGATTGAACGTAAGCAAGCAGTACTTCAAGCGATTGGTGACGAGCTGATTGCACGTTGTGATGAGCTAGGTACGTTGCTTTCTCGTGAAGAAGGTAAGCCTTTTGCTGAAGGTCGTGGCGAAATTTACCGTGCAGGTCAGTTCTTCCAGTACTTTGCGGCTGAAGTGCTTCGTCAAATTGGCGACAACGCAGAATCAGTACGCCCAGGTGTTTCTGTAGAAGTGACTCGTGAAGCGGTGGGTGTTATCGGCATCATCTCTCCTTGGAACTTCCCGACAGCGACTGCTGCTTGGAAAATCGCTCCAGCGCTTGCTTTCGGTAACAGCGTTATCTGGAAACCAGCAAACCTAACACCAGCAAGTGCAGTTGCGCTCACTGAGATCATCCACCGCCAAGGCATGCCAGCAGGCACGTTTAACCTTGTACTGGGTAGTGGTTCAAAAGTAGGTGATGCACTGATCAACTCTAAAGAAGTGAACGGTGTGAGCTTTACTGGTTCTGTTGATACGGGTCGTAAGGTTGCGGCGGCTACAGCGCCAAACTTCGTTCGTTGCCAACTAGAAATGGGCAGCAAGAACGCACTTGTGGTTGCTGATGATGCTGATATCCAAACAGCCGTTGATGCAACGATTGCAGGTTCATTCTCTGGCGCAGGTCAAAAATGTACAGCATCTTCTCGTCTAGTGGTTATGGATGGCATTCACGACCAATACGTTGAAGCACTGATCAAGCGTATGAGCGAGCTGAAAGTGGGTCACGCACTAGAAGACGGCGTGTTCATGGGCCCTGTTGTTGACGGCAACCAACTTGAAGCGAACCTAGGTTGGGTTGAGAAAGCACGTCAAAGCGGCGGTGAGCTAGCATTTGGTGGTGAACGCTTAAGCATGAAACATGAAGGCTTCTACATGTCTCCAACGCTGTTCTTGAATACTAAGAACGATTGGGAAGTGAACCAAGAAGAAGTGTTTGCACCAATGGCAAGCGTGATTCGTGTCGCTGACCTAGAAGAAGCTATCGCGACAACAAACGATACTCGCTTTGGTCTAACGGGCGGCATCATTACTCAAAGCCTACGTACTAGCGCAATGTTCAAGCAACAAGCGCAAACAGGTTGTGTGATGGTGAACCTACCAACAGCAGGCACGGATTATCACGTACCGTTTGGTGGTCGTAAAGAGTCTAGCTTCGGTCCTCGTGAGCAAGGTCAGTACGCGAAAGAGTTCTACACAGTAGTGAAGACAGCTTACCAGCGTCCTTACTAATCAACTTCTATATAAGAATTGGATAGCTGAAGATATTAAGTCTCTAGCTATCCAGCTATCGAATTGGCCTGATTCACAGAGTCAGGCCAACATCCCAACCAAAGCAGCAAACGAAATTAGACAAGTGATTTAACCCATTTTTGAAAACATGTTATTTGAGCGTGTTTTCAAAACCGAGCTAGAACACTGAGCTTTCAATAGGAGTGGTTATGTACCAGCAACGGATTGTTATAGATGGATTGCAATACTGCAATTGGAACAGAGAATATTTCCAAACACTAAAGGCGAGCGGCATTACAGCAGTTCACGCTACCGCGGTTTACCACGAGACAGCTCGTGAAACCTTATCTTGCTTTGCAGAATGGAACTTAAGATTCGAGCAGAATGCAGACATTATCATGCCGATTCATTCAATGGCTGATGTGGAAACTGCAAAAGCGACAGGCAAAGTCGGCATTTTTCTAGGTGCTCAAAACTGTTCTCCAATCGATGATGAGATTGGTCTTATCGAAGTAATGCGTCAGCAAGGTCTTTTGATCATGCAATTGACGTACAACAACCAGAGCTTACTGGCGACGGGGTGCTACGAGAAGAACGACACCGGTATTACTCGCTTTGGTAAACAAGCGATCGAAGAGATGAACCGAGTGGGCATGATCATCGATATGTCCCACAGTGCCGAGCGTTCAACGCTTGAGGCGATTGACCTGTCTTCTCGTCCTATTTGTATCAGCCATGCGAACCCAACGTTTGCTCATGATGCACTACGAAACAAATCAAATGATGTGATTAAAGCCCTAACCGCACGCGGTGGCTTGATCGGATTCAGCTTGTACCCATTCCACCTACCAAATGGCAGCCAATGTACGTTGGAAGATTTCTGCCAAATGGTTGCGACTACCGCTGACATGGTTGGCGTAGAACACCTAGGTATTGGTAGTGACCTATGCTTAAACCAACCTCAAGCCGTTCTTGAGTGGATGAGAAATGGTCGTTGGTCTAAAGCAATGGACTACGGTGAAGGCTCTGCGAACAACTCAGGTTGGCCAGATGCGTTGCCTTGGTTCTGTGGTAGTGCGGGTATGGAAAATATTTATAACGGATTGATGCATCATGGTTTCAGCGAGTCTGAAGCTGGGCAAGTCTTGGGAGAAAACTGGTTTAACTTCTTGAAAGATGGCCTAGAGCCTCAAAGCAAGGGTTAAGCGTTTTCTCACTAGCAATCATCGAATTAGCAGCCTTCTAATAAACGTTCATTTAGACGTGCTGTTGTAACCAATTTTACTATTTAAAAGGAACAACGGTCTATTTCGCAACGCGGTAACCCAAACATGGATTAGCCTGCCCAACACAAAAAACAATAGGGCAGGTGTTAAATACACCTCTTGTAGTCATCATTAAAGTGACAGCTGCAAAGAAACCTCTGGAGTCAGAGTATGTCTGATTTAACCAATAGCGTGAAATCTTCAAACGTAAATGCGGGTCAAGCAAACACAGCAAGCAACAAAACAAGTAACACAAACCAGTCTGAATCGACTTCAGACAAATTAGGACTTACCAACCCAGCATTATGGTACAGCGGCGGGTTTATCGCTCTGTTCGTAACGCTTGCTTTGTTTGATGGGGAGCTACTCTCTACCCTAGTAAACACGGGCTTTGCTTGGTCTGTAAAAGTGTTCGGCCCTTATTGGCAAATGCTTCTTCTTCTGACTTTTCTTATTGGTCTTGGCCTTGCGGCAGGGCGAACAGGCAAGGTTATCCTAGGTGGTATTGCTAAACCTGAAATGGATGGCTTCCGTTGGATGGCTATCATTTTCTGTACGCTATTGGCGGGCGGTGGTGTATTTTGGGCGGCAGCAGAGCCTATCGCACACTACGTTAACCCACCACCGTTGTATGGTGCACAAGAAAACGCACAGCAAGGCGCAGTGAATGCTTTATCACAATCATTCATGCACTGGGGCTTCCTAGCATGGGCTATTGTGGGCAGCTTAACGTCTATCGTGGTTATGCACCTTCACTACGACAAAGGCTTGCCTCTTAAACCTCGTATTTTGCTTTACCCAGTTTTGGGCGAAAGAGCACTGAAAGGCCACACCGGCGCACTGATTGATGCATGTTGTATTGTCGCTGTAGCGGCGGGTACTATCGGTCCGATCGGCTTCTTGGGCTTGCAAGTCAGCTACGCCCTGAACGAACTGTTTGGTATTCCAGATGGCTTCACGACACAGCTGATCATCATCTTGTTCGCTATCGTTCTTTACACATTGTCTGCATTAAGTGGTCTTAACCGCGGGATGCAAATGCTAAGCCGTTACAACGTAATTTTAGCAATGGCATTGATGGTCTACATTCTGGTCTTCGGTCCAACAAACTTCATTTTCAATGGCTACATCCAAGGTGTAGGCAGCATGATAGATAACTTCATCCCAATGGCAACATACCGTGGTGACGAAGGTTGGTTGAGCTGGTGGACAGTGTTCTTCTGGGGTTGGTTCTTAGGTTACGGCCCAATGATGGCAATCTTTATCGCACGTATTTCACGCGGTCGTAGTATTCGCCAATTGGTATCAACCATCAGTCTTATTGCGCCGTTTGTAACATGTTTCTGGTTCACCATTGTAGGCGGTTCTGGCCTTGCGTTTGAAATTGCAGACCCAGGCAGCGTAAGTAAAGCGTTCGAAGGCTTCAACTTACCAGGCGCGCTACTGGCGGTAACTCAGCAGCTACCTATGCCAATGCTTATCTCTATTCTGTTCTTGATCTTAACCACGATCTTCATCGTAACGACCGGTGACTCGATGACTTACACCATCAGTGTGGTAGTCAGTGGTGAGACTGAGCCTAACGCAATTATTCGTACTTTCTGGGGTGTGATGATGGGGGTAACTGCATTGATTCTGATTTCCCTAGGTTCAGGCGGAATCTCTGCGCTGCAATCGTTCATTGTAATCACAGCGGTACCGGTGTCCATAATCTTACTGCCATCGCTTTGGAATGCGCCTCAAATCGCAATCAAGATGGCAAAAGAACAGGGTTTGTAGAAGAGCCGAGTTTATAAAAGAGCAGGGTCTGTAAAGAAAACAGCCTGTAGAGAAAACGCTCTCTAAAAATGAAAGAGAAACAAGGTGTCAGCCTTTGAAAGAAGGCTGATACAAGATTCCGAAAGGAAGAGGAAACCCGTACTGGTGAAGATACACCGGGCGGCACGTATTTAGGTCAATCGATCTAGTCAGGACAAATAATAAGGGGTGAGTTCACTTACCCCAAATAACGTGAAAGCTAACCAACACACTGTAAAAACGAATGCTTCAAATGATGGCAACGATCGGTTCTGAATGGCTAGCAAAATCCTATAACTATAAGGTGGTGAGCAAAATGGATGCACATCGTTCTACCTACACTGAATCAGCACTACGTGACGCGACTGTCGTCATGGCACCGGAAAGGCTAGGTGCAATGCACCAAACACGTATCAGCTTCGTTAGAACTCTGATTCGCAAAATGGCGCAGCAAGAATGGAAAGTGACGAAACATGAATGGCAATTAGACGCTCAGGGTTTTGGTCATGTTATCTATAAGCTAGCGACGCCAAACCATGTTTATCATTTGGTTGTTTTTTGCGATGAAATTGCAGATGACGAACGAAATGACCGTGTAATAGCTGAAAAGTGGGACGTAACGTTTGCGCTTGTTCTTGGTGATGTTGATGTCACCCTGCTTGAAAGACTTCGTGCGAATGTACCGCTTCAAGAAGCTGGCCGTAATCCTAACAATGTGCTTGTTTTAGCGCGTGCAAACAAAAGTGTACGTGTGTTTGAACATATCGTTAGTCACTTGGCTAAAGGTGTTCAACCAACGCCCAAAGAACTGGCTGAAGTAGGCTACATCCTACGAACCACTGCCGTTTATGGTAATGGCAAATTTGGCATCGCTGACTTTAAAATCTTAGAGAAAAATGAAGATTTCAATCAGTCGTTTAGCGCTCAAATGTGTGCGGTGTATATGCTGCGTGAGTTCAGCCTGGATTGGGTTCATTACCTAGCAGAGCAACAAGGCGGTGAACAAGCGATTTCTTTACATCGTGGATTACAACGCTACCTAGGCGTTGGTAATGCGACAGGTTTAGGCATGGCACCATACCTGATTAACCACCCTAGTATTGTCGATCAGTGGATGACAACCCGTGAACATGCATTGGCGGACGTGTTGTCCAGTGAAACTGATACGGCTTTGATCGAGCCACTACGTACTTTAGTTAAAAAAGCGATTTGTCATTTAGAACAAGTCGTTACCATCAATGAAACACAGCAAGAGCTGAACAAAGCTGCTGTTGATGATTTGAAGCAAACAGAGCAATCGCTAGAAACGTCTGTCAGCGAGTGTGATACATGGTCGCAGTTAGTCGAGCAATCTAAGCAAATGAGTATGGAAGCCCAAGAAATCCTTATCTCATGCTTGATGGAATTGTACCCAGAATTAGTGGACGCCCATCAAGAGCAAATGAATTGCAGCGAAACACTGTCGCTTCCTAGTGGCAAAAAGATTCAAGACCTTCTGGTTGTACTAGAAGAAAAGTACCGTTGGGCGATCACGACAGACTTCACTAAAGCAGAAAACAACTACTGGTTCTGGTATCGCTCTCAAGACAAAGAAGAACCAAGGCTCGGAGTTCGAGGCGAAGAGCTTGGTGAAGAGCGTGAATTGCCGTTGGATATCGGTCGCCAAGCTTATCGTTTGTACCATGCTTTATTACAATTCGCGCCAGAGCTTTCATTGGCTGAGTTCCTTGTTAAGCAGCCGCAACACCGTGCCATTGCGCGCCGTGTGTGGACGTTAGGTAACAAGGCGATGGGCGACATTCAAATGAATGTGCTGCACCAAGATTCGCCACCAATGCACTTGCTGCGTTGTAAGCTAGCGATGTTTGGTGCGACTAAGTTTGATCCTCGCTCAGACCGTTGGGTACGAGTAACGTTTTTCCAAGGCGCACCACTGCTTGATGAGATTCATCAGGACGAATGGGTGTTCCCAATATTACCAAGTGCAGCTGAACTGTCTGGTTCGCAAAATGTTTCAATTCACAGCACAACGGCGAAAGGCCAACATGGAGGTAAATCGTTATGATCGTTTCTCACAATGAACTGGTAGCGGCCGTCAATAAAGCCTTTCTAGGTATGCGTCGTACATGTGGTGAAGCTGATGTGATAGCGAACATGGTGGCAGATTTACAAATGGTCGGTTTGGATGGTGTTCGTCATTTTAACAGTGCGAGCAATTTCATCGGGCTAGAAGACGACCGCCCTGTCGATATTCAAGTGCGCAGTGATAATACGGTTGAAGTCGACCTGCACAAGGCGAGTTTGGCGTGTCATCTTCCTGTGATTATGGACTATTCGATTGAAAAAATGGTTGGTAAGAAGACGCTGAAAATTGAGCTAAATAACTGCCACAACCGTTGGCTAGCATACAGCGAGCTTGTAAAACTGGCTGCGAAAGGTATCGCGTGCATGGCACGTTGGGATAACGGCTCTAACCCTAAGAGCACTTTGTATGTGCTTAATCGTGGTTGCGTTGCACCAGAACTGTTTTTATCAGATTTGCCACTGGCATCGGTCGAACATATCCACAATATGACCATCGAACTTTCCGTCCAGGATTTCGATATCGAACGTTTGTCAGATGGCTACCAAACACACATTGAATCGGAAGCGCTTTTTAAAACTCAAGAGAAAGCATGGAACGATGGCATTGAGGTGGATGATGGAGAGTGGGCGGCACTGAAAGAGACCGCTACCGCAATCCTAGTTCAGAGCAGCGAACGCTCGACTCAAGGTGCCGGTGAACTGACGGCTTCGTAGTCGCTAGATTTAATAGGTTCATTAGAACTAACAGGTTCGATAGATTAACAGCGAGTAAGCCAGTTAGTTTATCAACACAGATAAAACCAAAGAGCTTAACGTATCCTCACCTCGTTAAGCTCTTTTTATTTGTCTCCCGTTTTCATCATTTCTCTCAATAGACCGCCCCTTAAGCCTCCTGTTTTGAAACAAGTTGTTACGCGTATAAAGCTAATTGGGCGATTTAATGAAGTACCTTCACATTCAGGTTCAACAAACGGTTTCATTTACAAGCTAGTATGCGTATCTTGCTAAGGAAGGTGCCAACGGGCGCCGTTTTTATTCGTACCGATGACTTTAGAATCAGATAAAAAGGAATGAAGCGTGCAAGCTAACTTTATTGATGGAACCACCCTGTATCGTCAGCACTCGTTTGAGTTGCCACTCGACTATCAAGCAAAAGATGGACAACAGATCCAAGTCTTCGCACGTGAACTGGTTGATCTCGCTAAAGATGCGCAAGAGCTGCCGTGGCTTATCTACTTTCAGGGCGGCCCAGGCTTTCCATCTCCGCGTGTTAGTGGTCAATCAGGTTGGCTAAAGCGTGCATTGCAAAACTACCGTGTTCTGCTTCTAGACCAACGTGGTACTGGCAATAGCACCGTGATCAGCCATGAAACATTGGCCCATCTGTCTCCAGAACAACAAGTCGAATATTTAACGCATTTCAGAGCGGATAACATCGTTCGTGACGCTGAAGCGATTCGTGAACAGTTTGGTATCAAGCAATGGTCGACGATTGGTCAAAGCTTTGGTGGCTTCTGTACACTGAGCTATTTGTCACTGTTCCCACAGAGCTTGCAGCGTTGTTATGTGACGGGCGGCATTCCGTCTATTGAGCGCGAAGCTGACGATGTTTATCGTGCGACTTACAAGCGTGTAGAAGACAAAAACAGAGCCTTCTTTGCTCAGTTCCCACAAGCGCAAGTTATGTGTCGTGAGATCTCTGATTACCTGCTTAACAATGATGTGAGATTGCCAAACGGTCAGGTGTTTACCGTTGAACAGTTCCAGTTGATCGGTATTAATCTTGGTGGCGGCGAAGCAAACCTTCCAATGTATTTCACACTGGAGAGTGCGTTTGTTGAAGTGAACGGAAGCAAGCAGCTGAGCTATAGCTTCTTAAATCAAATGCAGCAAGAGCAGGGCTACCTAACGAACCCAATCTACGCTATTTTGCATGAATCGATTTACTGCCAAGGTGCAGCGTCTAACTGGTCTGCACACCGAGTACGCGAGCAGTACCCACACTTTAACTACCAATCGGGTAGCGAGTTCTGGTTTACCGGAGAAATGGTGTACCCATGGATGTTCGACCAACTAGAAACGCTGAAGCCATTACGTGAAGCGGCAAATATGTTGGCCGAGAAGTCGGACTGGGGCGCTTTGTACAACGCAGAGCAGCTGAGTAAGAATACGGTTCCAATGGCATGCGCAGTTTACGCGGATGACATGTATGTAGAGCTGGATTACAGCCGTGAAACGCTAGCGAACATTCCAAACTCAAAAGCGTGGATCACCAACGAGTATGAACACAATGGCTTGAGAGTCGATGGTGAACGAATTGTCGATAAATTAATGACGATGGTTGAAGCGTTAGAAAACCTGCCAAAATAATTAGACGGTTTACGTTAGAAGCTGTTTACGTTAAAGCTGTCTACGTTAAGAGCTATGTACGTTAGAGGCTATCTAAGTCAACGTCAAAAGCTATCTACGTTAGAAACAAGAAAACGCTGCATCCGTGCAGTAATGCCGATCAGTTAA
>NZ_JBFRVM010000236.1:0-611 GCF_041475145.1 Vibrio sp. 10N.222.49.A3 | reverse complement strand
AAAGCAGCAGCTTGAGCAAGCCACGCAGCAATACACCGAAGGGGCCAATGCCGTGACCAGTGCCGGCACGCAGGTGGACAATAAAGACACCCGAACGTCGGTTGAGCAGTTTGCGCATGACTTTGCGATTAACGCCAGCAACACCAAGTCTCTTGGTGTAAGTGCCATGCAAAGCCAATCGGATTTAGATGCTCTGTCGAATACTCAAACGCGCCTCGACTCTGGCAGTGCCAGTTTTACGGCCAACGCGATTCAAGGCTTCCAGAATTACTTGGAAAAAGACATAGGATTAAACCAACCAGACGTCCAACGCCTAATGACCGCTTACCAACCGGAAGATATTGCCGAGGCGAAAGAGCAATGGCAATACTACACACGCACTGAAGAGTTCACCACCATGGCGGGACTCGATGGTGACACGGCGAAGATTGTGGCAACAATGGAGAAAGCGCATGAAACCACCACCCCAACCCAACAACCAGAACTGACACCCGAGCAAAACAACACGATGGAGAAAGGATGGGCTAGTACCGTCGATACCGTGGCACACACCCGCACCGAGATGCTGCATACCAAGGGAACGGGCGGACTCTTTAATCAAGCGCGCTTTG
>NZ_JBFRVM010000235.1:0-316 GCF_041475145.1 Vibrio sp. 10N.222.49.A3 | reverse complement strand
GCCATGGTGGTGAACTCTTTAGTGCGTGTGTATTCTTGCCAAGACTTTTTAGCATCAGCAATATCTTCCGGTTGGTAAGCGGTCATTAGGCGTTGGACGTCTGGTTGTTCTAATTTAGCTGTCGTTTCCAAGTAATTCTGGAAGCCTTGAATTGAATTGGCCGTAAAGCTGGCACTGCCAGAGTTTAGGCGCGTTTGAGTATTCGAGAGGGCGTTCAAGTCCGATTGGCTTTGCATCACGCTAGCACCAAGAGACTTGGTGTTGCTGGCGTTAATCGCAAAATCATGCGCAAACTGTTCAACCGAAGTTCGGGTGT
>NZ_JBFRVM010000234.1:0-298 GCF_041475145.1 Vibrio sp. 10N.222.49.A3 | reverse complement strand
TCTTCAGTGCGTGTGTAGTCTTGCCATTGCTCTTTCGCCTCGGCAATATCTTCCGGTTGGTAAGCGGTCATTAGGCGTTGGACGTCTGGTTTGTGCGGAACTGTGTTCTCCAAGTAATTCTGGAAGCCTTGAATAGCGTTGGCCGTAAAGCTGGCACTGCCAGAGTCTAGGCGCGTTTGAGTATTCGAGAGGGCGTTCAAGTCCGATTGGCTTTGCATGGCACTTACACCAAGAGACTTGGTGTTGCTGGCGTTAATCGCAAAATCATGGGCAAACTGCTCAACCGAAGTTCGGGTGT